>JAGGTI010000004.1 GCA_021163775.1 Candidatus Zixiibacteriota bacterium | reverse complement strand
GCATTGTGCACTGACATCAGAAGGATGTTACGCGGGGTTCGGATGTTTTCGCAAGAGCAAGCCGAACCCCAAGAACCGCCCGAAGGTATGATCATATTTGTGGTTGTGCCTCCGGGGAAAGATAGAACACAAACCAAAGGAGGAAAACGACATGAAAGGAATAACGAAACCGAAAGGATTCGGAGTAGCAGCAACAGTGCTGCTCGCCACGCTGCTCATAGCAGCGGTATCTGCACCAGCTATGGGTGCACAGGAGAATTTGCTAAATTCGACAGATTTAGCATCGAACTACCAGAATATCGACTGGGATACTGTACAGCTGATAGATACGAGCCACTCCAAGGGTATACTTTACGAGATATTTTTCCTTAAAAAAGGAGATACGGTGAAATATCTGGAGATTGTAGATGATGGTGGCGACCTGCAAACAAAAGAACTTACTCCATCCCTGATAAGTTCTGTAAGGAATGAGGAGGTGCTATCTACAAAGTCTGTTAAAGATAAGGCTGATGTAGCAGAAACCATCAGAATCTCTGGTGAGGACTGCTACGAAATCCCTGGCACAATCTTATCGGTCACTGTCAAACATGCGTGGAATACAGTTGAAGCGAAAAACGTATTGGGGCATGTGCTATATAGTTTAACTGCATCCGGTTGGTTCCATTACAATCCAGGTGTGGAAGTGCTATCTGTCACAAGTGATTCGAGTGCATACGCAAATGGATGGTATGGGTGGTCTGTCAAATCATTCAGCAGCTCAGCATCATGGAATACCAATATCGGCACTGTCAATGCAAATGCACAGTTTGAGAATCTCCTTGGCATCATCAAAAATGCATGGTCACAGGTTCAGGTCGATAAGGATGGAAAGGTTTACAACGATGGTACAATATCTTAAGAAGGGTAATCCCCTTCTTTATTTTTTATTTGGAGTAATATGTATGAATTACACTGAATTTATAGATTTCATAAAAGCCAGATGGCGCATAATTGCGATATCGATATTCGTGGGTCTTGTAGTGATCCTCACAATACTCTATGTGGTTGGGCTTCTTGTCCTGCCCGCCGAAATAACGTCATCGAGCGGGGCGATAACCTATAATTCGACTGGAATCGCAGAAACACTAAAGTGAAAAGCGGTCTGGTGATGTGTCAGATGATTGGTGCACTGGCTTCGCGTATCGAATTTCAGCGGCGCGCTGATGATTCTCAAACAGTTTAGAGACTCTACATGGCTTTGGGACAATATTACCTGACCGACCCACCCAACCACTTCACAACCGCATTCTGCAATCTCACCCCGCGATACTGCAGAATGTTTTGAAACATCCTATGTT
>JAGGTI010000005.1 GCA_021163775.1 Candidatus Zixiibacteriota bacterium | reverse complement strand
CTGTTCAATGGAAGTATGCGCATGTGCATCCATCATGTTATGGGCATTGATTTTGGCGCCAAAATGAATTGTTATTTACCCAGATATAGTGGCTATAGAGTGAAGGATATTTACAGGGTATATTAACCGATGATATAAGGGTAGAGGAAATAGCGAGGTAAGAAATTGACCTTGTAAAAATAACCAGGCTCTACAAGGGGGCAGTCCGAAAGGTTTGAGCAGCCCAAAGACCCGCCCCCTTGTGAGCAAGGCAGCCGAACAATTCAACTACCCTACCTTAACACATTCGAAACCATTTGGGAATACAAGAAATCTTTTCTGGCCGGTCAGATCGATTTTTTCTCCTATATTGGTCCCACTTGCCCTATCTGTGGTGCCTGTGATTGTTATCGACAGATCTCCCCTTACTGGCGCTACGCCATTGAACTGTTGCCAGAGTTCAAGAAGAAGCAAATTCCCATTGCGCGTTTTGTATGCCGAAGGCGGTGGCGGACCTTTTCCTTGTTACCAATCCAATTAATTCCTTATTTCCAGTACACGGTCAGTGCCGTCATCGGGACGCTGCTTATGGGTTTTCGAAGTTGGCAGATGGGTCAAAAGGGTTTCTATGGTGCAACAGAGTCAGTGCATCCGGATAGCGACATGACCCCGTACCTGGTTGTCTGCTGGCTTGCAGGGGTTGTACGGGGACTTCGGCGTGGGCATGCCGCGTTGAAGCGATTCTATGATCTGAGCTGTGTGCGCAGCATCGAAGGAACTGTGCTGTGGGAGGAGATAGCAGGCTATTTTCTGGCTTTCGGCTGGAAGCCGGAGGTTCGCTGGGGGCCGCTGCTGACGACCCTGTTACGCCGATACAGCCACGTCACGACCCAGTTTCTCTTTGGTACCTCTTCCCAGCAGCGGAACTCGATCCGTCACTGAGCTTTCCCCAATGGGGTGTTTCCTGCAGCCATTGACACCTCCTGAACTGCCCTCTTTGCCCTCAATCTATCTGTTGTTTTCTCCTTAAATCTCTTTTTTTACACTGATCGCTTTGTGCCCGGCATTGCCGAGCCCTGTTTTTGGAAGCTTTTGTACAGAGCATTGCTAACACCTGTCTTTTCAGTGGGTTATCCTTGGGCCGTCCACCGCGATTTTTACTTTTCATTTACACCACAAACCAAAAACAAGGAGGAAACGCCCATGAAAGAAGACATCCGAGAAAAAATCGCCCTGAAACGTTTCAAAATCATCAGCCCCGTGCTGGCCGAACCCAAAAGGGTCCAGAATGAGTACTTCCGAAAACAGGCCCAACGCGAGCACAATTTTCCCCGTTATGGCTTACGCAAGTTCAGTGTCTCCACCATGAAGGCCTGGTTAAGAAAGTACCGTAAAAATGGTTTTG
>JAGGTI010000091.1 GCA_021163775.1 Candidatus Zixiibacteriota bacterium | reverse complement strand
ACAGGTGGCTTTGATGATAGCGCAAAGCAAAGCAGGTAAATAGGAATAGAGTGATTATGAAGATAATTGTACATAAAACTCTCAAGCGGTCTTGGGGACCGGAAACCCCCTATACAGCTATTGATGATAACGGAGATATTTATAATGGTTTTTTGCCATTATCAAAGATTGATGAGAATCAAATAGCCAAAGCTATCACTGAGCAGAAAGCAAGACGTACAGAAAAAGTAACAATTACAGAACTTGATGTCAGAAGAAATGAGCTTCTTTCAGAGATTGCTGAGATTGACAGACAAAAAGAGGAATTAAAAAAATAAATGGCTACTATAACAAGTGCACAATCAGGACTTTGGTCATCAACATCTACGTGGTCTGGTGGCGTTGTACCGGTAAATGGTGATGATGTAGTCATTGCTGCTGGTCATGAGGTACAAGTAAACAGCAGTTGTGATCATTATGGCTCATCTATTGTATTGACCGGGATAGTTGTGAATGGCGGTGCCACTCCAGGGTTGCTCTACTGGAAAGATGATGCCATAAACGGCGCCGGAAATATTCAATGCAGTGGAGATATCTCTGGCACGAACGACACAAACAATGGCCGGATATTAGCAAATTCTGATGGTAGTTGGAGCACAACAACGAACCTGGGATCGAGCTATTCTGCTATTATTCGGATGAGCGGTACGGGTAGTGTAAATTGCACAAATCTTGATGTGCGGATGAGGTGTGCTGAGCCGACACACAAACGAGCCCGAACGTATGGAGACAAATATGACTTTGCAGGCGATACAGATGTTGATCCCACAAATGATACTATCGATCTTGGCGTAACTCCCCCTGCTGCTGGCACAGTGGTAATGGTTACCACGGCCACAGGATCATTGCCTGAAGGACTTTTGGAAGATACTCAGTATTATATCAGGGCCGTCTCTGGGACTACTTGCAAGTTGGCAGAATGGAATAATGATACTTCAATAGTTGATATTACAGCCGACGGCTCAGGGACTTGCTCGCTTTATACCGGTTATTCATCAGGCAGTTCCACTGTCAATGTGTTGGATGATGTGACGGGTGATATTTGGGCCACAGGAGATGCAGTTGTCTTGGCGAATGTAGGGCCTCAGAATTACGATCAGCAAAGATTGACACTCAATACTATTAATGCCGGAACAATTGTATTGTCAGCGGCAGTTGACAGCAATCAAAAGCCAGGTAGCAGTATTTGGCTGATGACCAGAAACTGTCAAATACTACATAGTGCAACATCCAGTTCACAAAATATTGTTGAAAATGGCAGTAATTGTATTTTTGGTGAAATCAGGGCCACTGCTGGTTCTGGTACTACTTTTTATTGTCGTGGCATCTACTCTGGCTCAGGCCATAC
>JAGGTI010000019.1 GCA_021163775.1 Candidatus Zixiibacteriota bacterium | reverse complement strand
ACCCTACATTGGCCACGGACAACGTCCGTGGCCAATGTAGGGTGCGGCTTGCCGCACGCGAAATAACGACGGCAGACAAGAATGTCCGCCCTACTTATTGGGTGCGCGCCGAGGCGCGCCCTACAAAACAAACCGCCAATATTTGCCGCGTGGGCTAAAGCCCACCCTTGTATTATGTTTATGGAGCTGATAGAAAGTAGTTATGTAGGGCTGATGGCGGCCCCCGCGGGGGCCGCCATCAGGGGGCCGGCGGTGGGATCGTGCCCACCCTGGGTCACTAAGGACCGTACGTAGCGGGGTCCCCGCCGGCCAATGCGTCTAACGCCCCGAACAGTCGATAGAGTCTAACAGGACTCGCATTCGCAAGGAAGGGGGAAAACGCATGAGTAAGAAAGTTTTTGTGGGAATCGATGTCTCCAAGGGGACCCTGGACGTCCACGTTTGCCCAGGGGGCACGAGTTGCGCCTTCGAGAATTCTGCCGAGGGTGTAAAGGCGCTGGCCAAGGAGCTGGCCGGCTGCAAGGTGGCCCAGGTCATCGTGGAGGCCACCGGAGGGCTCGAGAGGCGCGTGGCGGCGCACCTCGTGGACGCCGGCTTCGAGGTGGTGGTTGTCAACCCCCGCCAGGTCAGGAGGTACGCACAGGCCAGGGGGATACTCGCCAAGACCGACAAGGTGGACGCGCAGGTACTTGCGCAATTCGGCAGGGACATAAGGCCCAAGGTGAGGCCGCTTCGCACGGACGACCAGGAGGCTGTAAGGACGCTTGTGGCCAGGCGCGAGCAGCTGATGAAGATGCGCGTGGCCGAGATCAACCGCCTTAATCGCACGGACAACCCCAAGGTGGTCTCAAGCATCACGGTTGTGCTGGAAGTCCTCAACAGTCAGATTGCGGCTGTCGACAGCGACCTGGACGAGAAGATAAAGGCAAGCCCCGTGTGGAGGGTCACCGACGATCTTATGCAGAGCGTCGTGGGCGTGGGCCAGAAGACGTCGATGGGGCTGCTCGCGTCAATGCCGGAGATAGGGAGCCTGACGAACAAGGAGGCCGGCAGCCTCGCGGGGCTTGCGCCGTTCGCCAAGGACAGTGGGAAGATGCGCGGGAGGCGGATGATCCAGGCAGGCCGTCCGGGCGTCCGCAGGGCGCTCTACATGGCGACGCTGGTGGCGATCCAACACAACCCGGACATAAAGAAGTTCAACAAACGCCTGAGAGCCGCCGGTAAACCCGGCAAAGTCGCCGTGACGGCCTGCATGAGAAAACTCCTGATCACCCTCAACGCCGTAGTCGCCAGAGGAACCAAATGGACCCCTAAAAACGCTTGACTAACAAAACAGTCGCTACACAGCCACCAGTGCCACATAGCATTTGTAGGGGCGAGGCATTGCCTCACCCGC
>JAGGTI010000129.1 GCA_021163775.1 Candidatus Zixiibacteriota bacterium | reverse complement strand
AGTTAAAAAATGGTGTCCGGGCAATGCGTATGCCGGTTGACAATCTGGTCAGTAAGGGATTGTAAATAAATAAACACGTCAATTGCTTTCGCTTTTTTTGTTTGGATAGATTGTATAATTCCAGTCTCCGTGAAATTTATGTTTCTTTAATTTCACTTTTTCCAATTGAGCATCTGGTACTTTGATTCCTTTTGGATAAGTTTTGGTGTCCAACTCACAACGGATTTTCAACCCTTCTTTTGTTCTCGTTGATCCGATCAGGTTCACGATGGTGGCGCGGTCGATAAGTGGTTTTCCTCGCCAGTTTTGTGTGATGAAAGAAAACATGCGATGCTCGATCTTGTTCCATTTACTTGTCCCGGGCGGGAAGTGGCAAACCGTGATAGTCAATCCCGTTCGATTTGCCATTTTCTGCAATTCAACCTTCCACAAGCGATTTCGTGAACTGTTGCTGCCACCGCTGTCGGCGGTGATCAAAAGATCAGATGCTTTCGAGTAAGCCGGACGCCCCATTTTCCGCCACCATCGGCGAATGGAAGCTACGGCAAAGGCCGCTGTGTCGTGATCAATACCAACGCTAACCCAGCCATTGTTTTTCGTCAGATCGTACACGCCATAAGGCGCTACCTTACCCAATTCCTTGTCTATAAAATCATGGACCCGGACTTTTTCAGGATTACCCTGTGGATGCCATTCTTGCCCACCATTCTTGAAATCGCCGACCTTTTCCTTTTTCTTGGTGTCCACGGAAATCACCGGCTGAGTTCTTCTCTGGTGGGATCGAACACACTTGCTGATGTATTCAAATTGAGCATTGCGGTCAGGATGCTGCTTTCCTTCTGTCGTTTTCCGATTCGCTTGAAGGCTATAATCCATCTCACCCAAAAGCATGGCCACCGTGCTATGGCTCACTGAGTGCCCCTTGTGATTAAGTGCGTCCGCCAATTTTCGAACGCTTTTGCAAGTCCATCGCAAAGGGGATTCGGGATCCCCCCTGGTGTAAGGAGAAATCAACACCTCAAGATCCTCTTTTAATGTCTGGTCAGACTCAAGCAGCTTTTTTCGACCCCCACCTTTCCGTCGAACACAGTCCGGATGTAATTTCTTTTTCGACTCAATATCTTTTATGCCACGAGAAATCCTGTCACGAGAAATTTCAAGTGCTCGAGCGACCAGAGAAATTCCACCCCGACCCAAAGACAGCGCTTCTGCCGCTGCAAAAAGACGAAGCGTCCTTTCATTCAGCTCTGGAGCAAGCATTTGATATTTTTTCAGTATAATGTCTTCTTGGCTCATACATACTTATATCGGACTTACGACCTGTTTTACATTAGTTATTTTTTTACAACCGCTTAGCTCTCGAATAAACGAGGTTTGCATGTTTTGAAGTGTTGCCCTTGGCAATCAGTGAAGCTTTGAAGTCGGCAAGATGTTCTTTCAATGGCCTTTTGCGGTGTTCTTTGAACC
>JAGGTI010000025.1 GCA_021163775.1 Candidatus Zixiibacteriota bacterium | reverse complement strand
TGCGAGGACATATCCGGAATCGATTGCCTCGAGAACCGCATCGATTAAAAGCTTCTCTGTGAACGGGTCCCCGATCTGAACACTCGACCGGTCTTCTGACTCGGATTCATCAGACAGGTCACGCGATGCGAACGATGCGCCTCCGAGACCGTCTCTTCCTGTCGTCGAACCCATCAGGATGAGGGCATCGCCAGCATGTTGAGCAGTGGCGGTCACGATATTCTTTCTGTGCGCAAGCCCGACGCAGACGACATTTACGAGCGGATTGCCTGAGTATGCGTCTTCGAAGAATGTCTCTCCGCGCACCACAGGAACGCCGATGCAGTTTCCGTAGCCTGCGATGCCATCGATCACATGCTCGAATAGGTACAGGTTCTTTGTGTTCTCCGGCATTCCGAAGTAGAGGAGATCCATGAGCGCGATCGGGCGTGCGCCCATCGAGAGCACGTCCCGGACGATTCCACCGACGCCTGTTGCCGCGCCGTTATATGGATCGACGTAGGACGGGTGGTTGTGGCTCTCCATCGCGATTGCAAGGACGAGGTCGCCCTTCAGGTGGATGATTGCTGCATCATCTCCCGGACCTATGATTACGCGCTCGCTCTCTGTGGGAAACGTGCGCAGGAGGGTTGAGCTTGATCGGTACGAGCAGTGCTCGCTCCAGAGGTTCAGGAAGCAGCCTTCCTCGACCGGATTTGGCGGTCGGTTCAGTCGTCTTGTGATGGTTTCGAGGTCGGTTTGTGGTAGTAGGGACATGAGTGGGTTATTCTCCGGTGTTGGGTAAATATGACTTGATTTTGGAGGTTAAACTGAGTTTTATCTTGAAGATTTTTGCATCACATCCTATTGTCATAACGATCTAAATCAACCCCCTCTCCTTCATGCTCGTATAACCATCTTTCGATACAATGATATGATCATGGATTCTGATCCCCAGAATCTCTCCTGCCTCAACCAATCGTTTTGTTACTGCGATATCCTCGTGGCTGGGCTCAGTATTTCCTGACGGGTGATTATGAACCAGAATGATCGATGCGGCACGTTCCGCAATAGCGTCCGAAAATATCTCTCGCGGATGTACCTGATTTGCGTTCAAAAGTCCCACTGTAACCACCCGTTTTTCGATAACCTCGTTTGCTCCGTTCAATGATATGCAGACAAAATGTTCCTGATTTTTATCACGGATCTCCATCACAAAGGGCAGGACATCGGATGGAAAAGTGATCTTGACATCCTCCTTCCCAGAGTACCGCCTGGCAAGCTCGAAACCGGCAAGAATCTGAGAAGCCTTCACCGCTCCGATACCATCGACCTCAACAAGTTCTTCAAACCCGACCCTGTCCAGATCATCCTTAAACCGTCTATCGACCTCTGCCGCAACCTGAAGGACATCCTTCCCTCGAACGCCCCTCCCGATCAAGACTGCAAGCAACTCAACATTGGAGAGCGTTGAGACATCTCTCCGTATCAATTTCTCCCGCGGTTTGTCCATGTCCGGGATGTCGGTGATTTTCTTCATCGCATCACTCAATTAAAATCTGATAAAGTGCCTGAACAAGAACATTTTTGACTCATCGTATCGTGTAACCTTCCAACCTGTGGTCTCAAGTTTACGGTCAATGCGTTTCTTTCGAGTTTGCCGTTCTGTTTCATCCGGCATATTGATCATATCTATTTTCAATT
>JAGGTI010000114.1 GCA_021163775.1 Candidatus Zixiibacteriota bacterium | reverse complement strand
GCGAGTGGGCGGTGAATATATTTTTTAATCTGTGTAATCAGTGAAATCCGTGTCAAAAAAGAATTCTATTCTTTCATGAGCTATTTTTTCTTTGTCCGTCTGCCTGCCACGTAGCTCCGGTAGAAGGTGGCTAGTGTCATTGGCATGCTATAATCAAGTTTTAGCCTGTTCCCCTATTTTACAATATGTATAAAATTCCTTTTAAAAGCCCTCCACTTTGGTTATGGGGTATCTTGGTTATAACCTTTCTATGGGCATATATGCCGACAGTAAGGGGGCTTGTTAATACATGGTCAGGAAACGAAGACTATTCCCATGGTTTTATTGTAATTCCTGTCGTCATTTACCTGATCTACAGGAAAGCATGCAAAAAGCAACTCCAGATGCAAAAGGTGGGGTTACTAACTCAACTGGCTGGCTCCTTTGGCATAATTCTATGCTTGATCCTATCCATTGTCGGAACCTTAACTGGATTTCATACTTTATCAAACTTGTCGTTTGTTTTTGGTATAGTAATTTCCCTTTACTTTTTGCTTGGTTCGAGTTTCACCAAGGAGTTCCGGTGGGAATTGGCATTCCTAATATTTCTCATTCCGGTTCCAGCTGCCATCTACGCCCGCCTAACTCTCCCTCTCCAGTTGTTAACGAGTCAGATGAGCTCTGCGTTGCTACAGTTTTTTAACTTTCCCATATACCAGTCCGGGAATCTTCTTTATTTAACGTCCACTACGCTTCAAGTAGTAAATGCCTGTAGTGGATTGCGATCTATTATCTCAATTCTGGCCTTGGCTTATATCCTATCCTTGCTATCGTTTAATTCGAGCCTGTGCAGAACTGTCCTTATTTTTGCAGCTATCCCCGTAGCTATTCTTGTGAATATTCTCAGAATTATTGTCCTGGCACTTAGTTCGCACTTCGGCTCATCAATATTTTTTGCTGGCTATGGTCACACTTTATTAGGTATGTCCCTTTTTGTCGTGTCTGTCGCTATATTGTTAGTTATTAGGAGACTGATATCATGGGCTTATATCAGAGAGTAGCTTTCCTTAGCATATCATTTCTTGTCGCCGGCCTTTTTAATTTTGCTATTTCCGATGGAGAAGTCCCCCCGGCCGACCCTAATGTGTTCTCTGATTTGGTTGTCCAAGGCTGGCAGGCTGTTGATATCCCCTCTGATAAGAGAATATCTGAGGCACTCATGACTGATGCTTCTCTCTTCAAGCAGTATGTCTCAAAGAATGGACAAAGAGTGAGCGTTTATGTCGGCTATTATAAGAGCCTGCAAGGTGCTCAGTATTCTCACTCACCTCAGGTCTGCTATGTTGCTCATGGGTGGACCACATCCCGGTCCGGGAAGATCGCCGTCAACATCAGTGAAAGGGTGTTAATAGCCAATCAGCTTCTGGTGAAGAAAGACGAGCAGAGCGAGCTTGTCTATTATTGGTATCAGTGTCGAGATAAAGCCTTTGCCGATCTTTTCAAGATGAAACTGGCCCTTTTACCCAACAGGCTTCGCGGATTAGATCAGTCTAACGTCTTTGTGAGGATTTCAACCCCTATTGATAATGGCGGGTTGAGTCGAGCAGAAGATGAATTAAGATCATTTATGAAGGAACTTAATTCGGCTATTGGGCAGCGTCTTTTACAAGGTTAGGTCCTTAGTTCACAAGATATAGTGGAACTGAAGTTGAGCGATTAGCTGTTAGCCATTAGCGTTTAGCTTTGAAAAATCAGGGCATTACGTTAATTAGAAATAACACCCAA
>JAGGTI010000106.1 GCA_021163775.1 Candidatus Zixiibacteriota bacterium | reverse complement strand
ATTTTGGGAAAAAGTGTTGCACTTCAAACGTGAGTCCAGCCCCCCGCTTTCGCGAGGGTGACGGAAAGAGGGGCTGGTGGGTTCAAAGACGGACCCACCCTGCTTTGCTTTAGTACTCTGGGTGTGTAAATAGTCGATTTCTCATTGCCATATCGGGTGTTAGGGACTATAATTGGAAACTGGTGATGCAGGTTTCGGACCGTATCACAGAATCTGACAGCTGTTGAGTGAAAGTGTAGTAATATTATGGAATCATCTGATAGCAACAACCTGATTTATCTGGATAATGCGGCGACTTCGTGGCCGAAACCTGACAATGTCTACAAGTTCATGGTCGACTTCTATCGTGAGTGCGGTGTAAACCCTGGGCGGAGTGGTTTTGATAAAGCGATCGAAGCGGGAAATATTCTTGAGGATCTGCGTTTGCGTTTGACCAAGTTTTTCGGTGGCGATGAGCATCTGCCGCAACAACTCTGTTTTGGATACAATGCCACCGACGCCCTCAATCTGCTGATTCAGGGTTCACTGATATCCGGCGATCATGTAATCACGACCAACGTCGAGCACAATTCGGTGATTCGTCCAATAAATCACCTGGTGCGTGACGGCGGAGTGGAAGCGACCTACGTGCCGTTTGACAAGAACGGTTTTGTTGATCCTGATGATATCAAGAGAGCGTTCCGCAAGAACACGAAACTGGTTGTGGTCAATCACGGCTCGAACGTGTTAGGAACGATTCAGCCGGTCAAGGAAATCGGTCAGTATTGCCGTGAAGCTGGAATTCGGTTCATTGTTGATGTTTCGCAGACGGGCGGCATGATACCGATTAATATGCGCGAGGCAAATATCGACGCGTTGGCGTTCACTGGACATAAGTCACTGATGGGTTCGACCGGTATTGGTGGTGTCTGTGTGCGTGAAGGGGTTGAGATTCGGCATACGCGCTCGGGCGGAACCGGGGTGCGCTCCGCTTTCCCGTACCATCTGGAAGAGTATCCGTATCGTCTGGAATATGGCACCCCGAACATGGTCGGGATTGCATCGCTTTGGGCGGGACTGGACTGGATTGAAGAACAGGGTGGCGTGACGGCTATCCACGCTCAGGAAATGAAACTGGTCACCAAGCTCGTTAACGGGTTCAAGAATATCGACGGCGTAACAATTTACTGTTGTGACAGCATGGAGAATCATCTGGCGACCGTGTTAATTAATGTTGATGGTCTTGAGGCCGGTGACGTGGGTATCATGTTGGATGTCGATTTCGATATCGCTACTCGGACCGGTTTGCATTGTGCCCCACTGGTTCACAAGCAACTTGGACTGGTGGAGATCCACGGTGGTGTTCGGTTTGCGGTAGGGCCTTTCAACACCGAGGCTCACATCGACAAGTCGATCGAAGCTGTGACCGAGATTGCCGAACGAGCCAGGTCAATGAAGAAGATCTCGGCGGCGAAGTAATGACCTGACGGTCGGTTCCAGTAATCAAGGGCGGGTCTGTCTTTGGTGTCTTCGAACCCGCCATATAATTTATCAGGCGAACAGGTCTTTTGACCCTTCGGGCTATTGCGGAACTTCTTGTCCCACACATAATAAGCCCATCTAGACGTCTGTATTCCAATCAATGTGGGTGTAATTTTATAAATAATTAAAAAAACAAACTTTTGTGGTCATGTTTCGTCTACATTAATGGTATTATGATACTTCAAGGTTGCATATTCAAAGATATATCAGATATAGCTATTAGGAGGCTTTTGCTATGGGTGGCATGACCCGCAGGAAATTTGTGAAGATGGGGGCGCAGGGGATCGCATTGGCGACTATCCCTGCGATTTTCAAGATTAACCCGGCTATGGCGATATCG
>JAGGTI010000026.1 GCA_021163775.1 Candidatus Zixiibacteriota bacterium | reverse complement strand
GATGGTATATTTTCTCTATCCTTGCAGGCTCTTTACTTTGAGCACGATCTCGGGTGAGACGGTTCGTTTTTGATCGAACATAGCGTATGTGAGAGCCTGCTCGGTTACGGCGCCGATCTTTCTGGGGATGCCGAAGCTGATCTCATGGACGGCTTCGAGGGCTTTTTCATCAAGGATGGGCTCCTTAGCACCTGCCAGTTTGAGGTGGTGGGTGACATAAAGTTTACTTTGATCAGGACTGAGTCCGGGCATATGGTATCTGATGGCGATTCTCTGATTGAAAGGTTCCATGACGGCAAATTCCATGACTCTTCTGAGATCGGACTGTCCTGAGAGCACGAGGATAAAGGGGTCATAAGAGTCCATTTTGAAGTTGGTGAGGAGCCGAAGCTCCTCTAAGGGGCCGGTCTGCAGGAGATGGGCCTCATCGATGATGAGCAGGACGGTTTTTCCCAGTTGCTCTCTGGATTCCAAAAGGGTTTTTTGGATCTGGGAGTATACAGCGCTTTTAGATAGCCTGTGGGGCAATCCGAGCATGCGGTTTAAATGATAGAGGATATCGGAACGGCTGAGTGTAGAAAGGGGTGTGTAGTAAGTTTTGAACAGGTTTTCATTGAGGTTTTGCACATACCTTCTTAAGACCAACGTCTTACCTACCCCGGGGTCACCGGTAAGCAGCAGGATGCCGCCCCGACGTTTGATATATTCAAGTCGTGCCAGGCATTCTTTAAGGGGCTCGGTATCCAGGGCATCGGAAGGTTTGATGTTCTTGTCAAAAGGGAAGCGTTTGAGTCCGAACCAGGCAAGTAGATCCTTCATGGCTGAACCCTCCCTTTGTGAAAGGAGAGCTTGGTGGGGACCTTCTGGGGCCGGAAGGTACGGGCATTTTCCTTTTTATCCACCAGTTTGATTCTGCCCACCCGCACATCACTGTCATAGAGATAAAGGTCTTGGGGGTCGTCGACTGGGTGTCGGATCTCGATTCTGTGTCGGATATAGGCCGTGGGTACCTCATATAGGCAACCTTTGAAGCTGATGGTGGCATCGTTATTGACCACGCGTTCATAGCGGATGAGGAAGATCTCATCCAACTCCGCCTTGGAGAGTCTTCGGATGGGCACTCTGTCGACGGAGGAACTGTAGCGATCCACAGGTCTTTCCCCGATGCCGGTATGCAGCTTGTGGTGGTAGTCCTCTTGCAGCCATAACCAAAAGGCCTCGTTGAGTTCTTCGAGGCTGATACCCTCTTGGACCCCGGAGAGGAAACGATCTCGGACAGTTCTGAAAAAGCGTTCAATTTTCCCGCGGGAGGGGCTGTCGTATGGCTTTGAGTGGGTAAGGGAGATGCCAGCCATTGCGCAGCTTCGAACCAATAACTCAGAAGAGAAGCTGGGGCCATTGTCCACATAAAGTCTCTTTGGTATCCCGTAGCCCAGGAAGGCCTCCTTGAGGACGATGGTCAAGGAGCTGATGGTTTCGGAGATGTTGAAGGCATGCCCCACCACCATGCGGGAGTGATCATCGATGATGGCACAGAGGATGGCCTTGATGGATCGATTGGAGTTGCGGACCTTTGGGCCGTGCATGAAGTCACAGACCCAGAGGTCGTTTACATTGTCCACCTCATAGGCTTTTCTCACATCTGTGCGGGCCTTGACCGCCAACCACCCATGCTCTTTGACCAGTCGAAGAAGGGTGTTGTAGTGCACAGGGGGTTCACCCAACAGGTCCTGATCCCGGAGGTTTTCGTAGAGCTTTTGTACCGTCCAGTAGGGATAGGCCTTGCATTTGACCTCGATAGCCTTAAGAGTTTGCTGGTCAAGCCGTCTTGGTCTGCCACTGTCTCTGCGGCTCTTGGGCTTGAGGGCTTCAAAACCATTTTTACGGTACTTTCTTAACCAGGCCTTCATGGTGGAGACACTGAA
>JAGGTI010000048.1 GCA_021163775.1 Candidatus Zixiibacteriota bacterium | reverse complement strand
GCTGAACACATGGCGAGTGGTAAAATCTGTCGTTTGCCCAGAAAAATTTATTGAAAGGGGGGTATCCACTTAACCCAACTTTCTCACTTGGGGGGTGAAATAGGGGAAATTAATTTTTTTTCCGCCACTTCTGAGTCATGGCAGGTGGTTATGTTTCGTTTTGGCTCATGGTACAGACCTACCTTATTGCACGGCATAATTTCCATGCGATAATGTTGGCATGTACTTGAAAACGCATAAGCGAAAAAAAGACGGCAAGGTCAACGAATACTACAGCATCGTTGAAAAACGAAAGGTTGCCGGCGGCGGCTACGTCCAAAAAACGGTGCTCTATCTCGGCGAGATTTCTGATTCACAGAAGAAGTCCTGGAATAAATCGATAAAGGTTCTTAACGAGCAAAATGAGCCGGTGCATAAAACGTTATTTGCGTTGCACGACGTTGATGACATCTGCGAAAACGTTGACGCAATCCCGTTAAAACTCTCCGGCATAAAGCTTGAAAAGCCAAGGGCGTTTGGTGATTGTTGGCTGGGTTGTGAGGTTTGGGATCAGCTCGGACTGGATACGTTTTGGTCCGGCAGAATTGATACATCCAAATCTCCGGTGCCGTATTCCAAAGTACTGAAGTTATTAACGGTCAATCGCCTTATTAAGCCCGGCTCTGAGTTTTATGTCCATCACCACTGGTTTGATCAGACGGCCATGGATTTTCTGCTTGATTGCGATTTTCAGGTTGCAGAGAAGAATCGCCTTTATCGCTGTCTTGACCGCATTTTACCCTACAAGGATGAACTTTGCCAATACCTCAAAGATAAGTGGCAGATGATGTTTAAGCTGGAATATGATGTTTTGCTGTATGACTTGACCAGCACTTATTTCGAAGGGCTATGCAAAAGGAATCCCAAAGCCAAATTTGGTCATAGCAAAGACCGTCGTAGTGATTGCAGGCAGGTTCTGATTGCCTTGGTCGTAACGCCGGAGGGCTTTCCGATCAATTACGAAGTTTTGGCAGGAAATACAGCAGAGAAAACTACCTTGACTGATCTGATGGCGAAAATCGAAAAGATGTACGGTAAAGCACGCCGCGTCTGGCTGATGGACAGAGGCATACCTACAGAGCGATCTTTGGCTGCTATGCGTCAATCGTGTGTTGATTATCTTGTCGGCACGCCTCGCAGACTGATGGATGAGTTTCAAGATGAATTGATTGATCAGGACTGGCAGCATGTCAATGAAAGTGTTCGTGTTAAACATCTTGAGGCCGATGGTGAATGCTATGTACTGGCTTGCAGTAAAAGCCGGATGATGAAAGAACGGGCTATGCGCAAGCGAAAGCTTCGCAAATACATGGACGGCCTGGCGAAGCTGAAAAGAAATTATCGCAATTGGCAGCGGTTTACCAAACGTCTTGGTGTATTGGAACATGAAGCCGGCAGTTGTCGCAATTGCGTGGATTTGAAGCTGCCTGCTGACGGTAAGCGGGTAGCAAATTTTGATTTTAGTTTGAATCACGAGAAATATCGCCAGATGATTTATCGTGATGGGATGTATTTTTTGCGAACGAATCAAACAGGCAAAGAGGCTGTCGAACTTTGGCAGCAGTATATGCTGCAATGCAATGTCGAACAGGCGTTCAAGGAATTGAAAAGCGATCTTGGCATTCGCCCGGTTTATCATCACAAAGAAGACCGTGTTGGTGCCCATATATTTGTGGCGTTTTTGAGTTATTGTCTGCAAGCGACCCTGCGTCAGAAACTACGAAACAGCGCCTCCGGCCTGACCAGCCAGGCAGTGCTGGAAACTTTATCACGTATTCAGATGCTGGATGTTTCGATCCCAACCCAGGATGGCAGAACACTTCAGATGCAACGGTATACCGAAGCAGAGCTGGAGCACAAATTGATACTGGAGAAATTAAACCTGACCCTGCCGCCACAGGCGCCGCCGAAAATCTACAGCAAACAAATCAATAATTGACAGGTCTATGGTACAGACCTTGGCCCCTGGCGCTACCATAAACCACCTTTTACCCCCTTAAGTGAGAAAGTTGGGTTAACGCAAGTACCCCCTACATCTTGTGGCTTCCGTCAACAATCTGCCGGTATGG
>JAGGTI010000053.1 GCA_021163775.1 Candidatus Zixiibacteriota bacterium | reverse complement strand
CCGTGAATGCGACTGACATGGGCGGCAACTCAAACACGGATGTCTGCATCCCGCTGACTGTGATGAGGCGTGGCGATGTGGTGCGTGACAACTCGGTCGATATCGTGGATGCATACTACATCGCCCGGTACAGCGTCGGGCTGGAGCCTGCACCCTGAAGTGCGGTTGCATGACGGCATGATGGCATCTGGAAGGGTGCCATCGCCGCCTCATTTTTGCAAGCAAGGATGACATGGAACAGATAACCCATAAAACTATGATGATCGCGTTTTTGGTGCTGGCGCTGACTGTCGGAGCCGCGCAGGTCTCTGCTGCGGCGCTGACTGTGACGATCGATGATTGCACATCCGCAACCGGAGGCGAGATCACCGTGCCTCTGATGATTAACGGCATCAAGGACTACGGTGTTGGCACAATCAACATCACTTACGATCCCGCGGTGGTGCAAGTCGCTGGTGTGTCAGATGGCGATGATTCGAAAGTAACCGCATCCAACATCAACAACACCGCGGGAATCACCAGTATATCTGCATGGAACATCGGTGGTGTGAGTGGTGATATCGTATTTGCAAACGTGGCACTGAAGGCGGTTGGGCGTGGTGGGGAATCGAGTCCACTCACGCCCGCCGTCGCCAAACTGGTTGATACCTCAATGAAGTCGATTTCAGCAGGTCAGAGCGGTGGAACGTTTACGATATCAGGGAGTTCAGGAGATGTAGCCTATACCCTCACACCCCCCACACCCACACCTACACCCACATCGAGTTCCACCGGACAACCGTCCTCACAGCTAACATCGCCGCCGCCGTCACAACCACCATCTCCAGCAGAGGATGCTGGCGTCGCTGGCACCACTGATGCCGGAGATGATACAGAACCCCATGGAGTACAGACGCCATCGCAGAATATTCCGGGACCGGGAGTTGTGTCGATCTCACTATCCATTCTGCTTGTGTATCTGATCCTGACACGGAATGCAAAGCGCGGAGGTGGCAGATGATCATATCAAGAGGATTATTGATCGCAGCGCTGATCGCCCTATCAGTCTCGGCGATGGCGCACGTCTGCACAGCAGAGGCGGTTTCGATCTCAATCAGTGACGTCACGTGTGAACTGTATGAAAGCGTGATTGTGCCCGTAACGCTCTCAGGCGTCACGAATTACGGCACCGGCACAATCAACATCACGTACAATCCCTCTGTTGTGCATGTTACTGGTGTTGCAAGCACACCCAGGTCAACCGTAACATCATGTAGCATCGACAACGCCACCGGAGTTGTAGGGATATCTGCGTGGAACATCGGTGGTGTAAGTGGCGACGTGATCTTTGCAAATGTCACGCTAAAGTCAGTCGGACCCTGCCAGAGCCCCCTTAACATTACCATCGCCAAGTTAAGAGATACCGGTTTCGCGGTCATCCCTGCTACAGCGGAGAACGGATCGTTCACCGTCGAGGGTCTATGTCCGGGGGATGTGACCGGTGATGGCAAGATCACAACAGAAGACGCTGCAATCGTTCTGCAGATGTCTGTTCGATGCGAATACACACAGCTGGCCGATCTGAACGGCGATCATCAGGTCTCCTCACTCGATGCGCTGATGATTCTTCAGGAGGCTGCCCGCTGAATATGAACACTTCAATGAAATAAAAAGGAGGTACTATAGAATGAAACGAATTATGACACAGGTCATCACGCTAGTTCTTGTGATGACCGCGATGATCGGTGGTGGCTCCACTGCTAGCGCTACTACCGTGGTATCCATCGGCGACCTTACATGCGACGATGGTGGGACCGTGACCGTAGAGATCATGCTATCAGGCGTCCAGAACTACGGCACCGGTAAGATAAACATCACGTACAATCCCTCTGTTGTGCACGTTACAGGTGTTGCAGGCAATTCAAACTCTATTGTTATTGCGCATAACGCGGATAACGCCGCCGGGACCACCAGCATAGCTGCGTGGAATACCGGTGGTGTGAGTGGAGATGTCGTATTTGCCAGCGTGACCTTTGAAGCGGTCGGGACTGGCTCAACACCGCTGGGCATCGATGTCGTCAAAATGAGGGATACGTCAATGACAACACCGATTCCAGTGACTGTCGACAATGGATCGATCACGATTGGTGGCACGG
>JAGGTI010000120.1 GCA_021163775.1 Candidatus Zixiibacteriota bacterium | reverse complement strand
TCAAAGTTACACGCAGGAATTGCTTGATCCCAAAATGTTTCCATCTTTGCATCATACAAATGAACCTCTATGGAATAATTTCCAGCAATCAGCGATAGTGCATATAGCTTTACACAGATTTTCCCTTTGCCGCATGCTATTGGAATTTTTTGCCGATTTACCAAATTAGTAAAAGATACAAAAGGACCTATTTCTTGTGACACGATTTTAATCACGAAAACACTGTTGCTAGCAGATATCTTGCTTTTGTAGCTTATTTCAAGCACGATATTATCACCAGATCGAAATTTCTCATTCTCAACACCGTCATTATCTAATATTCTGACAGATTCTATTTTAACAGGGCAATTTCTCTTTTTTCGCTCGGAAGCAATTGATTTGAGTATTATTTTTTGATAGCATTGAATTGCATCATTAAGTGATTCACCATTTATCTGCTTTCCACAGTCCAGCACTATGCCGCTGTTGCATACCCTTACAAGTTCAGAGAGATTGTGTGAAACTAATATAATAGCTACGCCTTTTTCTATGAGCAAACGGATATGGTTGAAACATTTCAGTCGAAAGGCAACATCTCCAACAGCAAGAACCTCATCAATCAGAAGGATATTTGGTCTGCTATGAATTGCCACTGCGAATCCCAATCGTACAAACATACCGCTGGAATAATATTTCACTGGTGTATCCAGGAAATCGCCGATGTCAGCAAATTCAATAATAGAGGTAAATTTTCTATCTATCTCCTTTTTACTCATTCCTAAGATGGCGCCATTTACATATATGTTTTCCCTTCCTGTAAGTAGAGGATGAAATCCAGCGCCGACTTCTATCAGCGCGCCGACCCGGCCATTTACTTCGATTTTTCCTTTATCAGGCATGAAAATGCCGTTTATCATCTTGAGAAGTGTTGTTTTGCCGGAACCGTTCGGGCCGATGATTCCCAAGACTTCACCTTGTTTAACTTCAAAGCTTACGTCCTGAACCGCCCAGAACTCATCTTTTCTGAGTACATCTGTATTATTGGAAAAACCCAACATACCCCTTGCTATATCAATCACGCCATAAAACATTGACCCTTTTAGGGCCTTGCAGAATTTTTTGGACACATTTTCTGTTCTAATTACTATATCGTTCATGACTGCATTTACAGCCTCTCTGCCACTTTTGTCTGGGCTACATAAAAGAGCCTCCACCCTATAAAAAAGACCAAAATGGCAATGACTGCGAAGGACATAAAACCCCCAAAGCAGATAAGCTCTCCACTCAGCAGCAATTCCCTGGGTCCATTCACTAGGTAATTTAAAGGATTGTAAATGTTCATTCTGTAAAGGAGAGTTCCCTCCGGAGGAACGTAAAGTACCGGTGTAAAAAGCATGAATATCATGAGCAGGACGTTGATAATATTAGGTATGTCTCGCAATACGCCGGAAGCCAGAGAAAAGACAAAGCCCATTCCTAATGTGAGAAGGTAAAGAGGGATTATAGCTGGAATGGCAAGAAATACCCCAACAGGGTCTGGAATGATACCATACCAAAGCATAAGACCGCATACCAGGACGGCTTTTATCAGTAAGTCCACTATCCCCTGACCTGTCGATGCTATAACAAGGGATATTTTGGGGAAGTTTATCTTCACAATCATAGGACCTGCGTTTATTAGAGAACTACAGGCGCTGGAAAGAGCGGTTGAGAATACCCCCCAGATGGTCACTCCAACAAGGGCAAACAGAGGATAGGGCACCTTCATTTCTCCTGCCTGAAAGACCCCTGAACGGTTCATTCCTACAAATATGCCCACAGTAATTATAGGCATTAAAATTGCCCATAAAACTCCTAATACTGTTTGACGATATCTCGCCTTGAAGTCCCTCAAAAACCATCGCCAGATAAGCTCCCTTGAAGAGATAAGTTCGTGAAACATTACATAGAAATCAGACAAGACCTTCCCTTGGTTCTCGTCCTCTATGATTCGTCCTTGAGGGGTATAAGTGGTTTTTGACATTTTGCTAAAGCCTTAACACATAATACTTAAGTCAGAGTAACTTGGGATGAATATTTGCTCTTGACTGTGTGAACCATATCACAACCAGTGCGCATGTAATGGGGGACGTTGGCAACTTTGTAAACTTATTATCCCAACGACACCTGATCCCCTTTTAATTCTGTAGTAGGGGACGTGGGCAATTTATTCAAAGAATGCTTCATTTCCCTCATACCGAG
>JAGGTI010000060.1 GCA_021163775.1 Candidatus Zixiibacteriota bacterium | reverse complement strand
CGCCAATCCGGCGTCGATAAACTGGTTGTATTCCTCAAACAAGTGCGCCTGAGTCTCTTCCTGATGCTGGGCGAAAGCCGCTTTTTGGTCATCGGGGAGTTCTTCGGTGGAGCGGGCCTGATGGTTTGTTTTTGATTGGGTGCGAAGCTGGCCTGGTTCCGGCCGGTAACATTCTTCTTTCATAACCGAGTAGCGGCCGGAGTACTCGTTGACATTGGCGGTGCGATGTCTGATCCACTGACGGGCGACAAAAATTGGCAGTTTGACATGAAACTTGAACTCGACCATTTCAAACGGCGACGTATGGTAGTGGCCGAGCAGGTAGCGGATCAGTTCCCGGTCGCGTGATTTCTTGGTGGTGCCTTTGCCGTAAGAGACCCGCGCCGCCTGGACAATCGCGGCGTCGGAACCCATGTAATCGACCAGCCGGACAAACCCGTGATCGAGGACGTCAAACTGCTTGCCGACCAACTCGTTGGTTTTGTTGGTATCTTTAGATTTCTGCTGTGTCATGTTCTTTGTTCCGCTTCCTTGCCAAGCTATTCAGACAGAGAATATATAGTGACGGTGTGTGCGGGGCAACGGGTTTGAATCAGAAAGTGATTGACAGCATCCAAGATATTTAGTTACCCCACTACTCAACACACCTATTAAGGTGCCAAAGAAGTGACGGTATTTATGAAAAAGCGGCTCGTGCCATCCGCTGGTCACAACGGCGGTTCGAACCTTAGTTACTGCTGTCCAGCACCCGACTAAGAAAACTAGCGATACGCGTTCGATTGGTCCCCAGACTAGAAAACTGCTTCTCACAAACGTCGCTAAATCGAGCAAGAACCTTTCTGCTGATTCCCTCTTGATCTTCGAATATCGCCATTGATCGAAATTCCAGACCCCATCGCTCAAACTGTAGCATCGCGATAGTTGCATCGCGCGTTCTAGCATCACTTGGAAGAGCGTATATGAACAATGGATTGAGCATTCCATTCACTCTGCAATCCACAGAGTAGATCCCTTTGGGATCTAATACAGGATCATTCCAATCATAAACTCGTCTGGTATCAGGCACTGCATCTGAAATTAGAACACGGAAATCCTCCATAAATGTGGACTTTGCTCGCTCCCGAGATAGAAATGTTATGTCGCTGATCTTGAGTAGGGCTTGGACAAACGAGTAGAGTGCATCCCCAAACTCGTTATTCTTTATGGGTATTGATAGTATACCTTCGCTGTCTGCGACAGAAAACATCGAGAGCGTATTCCCAATGATCTTCTGCCGGGTCCCACGATAAAGGTCTTTCTCATCAATATCATACGTCAGGTGCATATATGTATGCCCTTCGTCCGTAAGTACCCAACCCGAAGGCTCGTGGCTCAGAATCACAACAAGGTGATCGCCATCCTCAAAGAGGAACGGCGTAAACACGCGGTAGCGCTTTTCACCTTCAGAAAACAAGCGCACTTGAGTGCTGACTTTTTCACGAAAATCACGCTCTATGACGTCACTTGTCATCACACTACCTCAAAAACAGGCTCGATTGGGAACCATTCGGCAACACAAAACCACAGTCTTGAATCATGCAATCCTGCGCAGTTGCGTAATCACTGTAGCGATCTGTTGCTTCTGCATATGCGTCTTCTCGCGTACCACGATCCTGGTATCGCTCTGTGGCATGGTGTATGTGGAATGCGTAGAACGTATTTCGTTCAATCAAATTCGTGTGCTGGTGCCTGCCATTGTATCTACGGAGTCGGAACAGTTGGCTGGTATCGCTGGGTGAGACACCGAGTATTATGGAGAAGTCCAAGGGGTTATGGATTCCTTGACGCAGTATTAGTCTATACTCCCCTCCGCTGTTGCCAGTGACTAATAACTCGCGCTCCCGATGTCCTCGTTTCTCACGCATTTGGATACGTGACTCGTAGTCGGCTGGTAGCGGCTTTAACTCGGCTATCATCTGAGCTATCTCACTGTCGGTGTATCTCGCTGACACGACTCACCCATCTCCCGGAAACGAAAAATCACTCCTAAACCGATTCGGTCAGAACTGAACCTAACAAACCTTTAGCTAAAACCCATGTGCCGATGGCATTATACACCCGCAGGCATAGAATGTACAACAAAAAACCCACCTTGCATTTCACTTCTTAACAGCCTATCTTAACCGCCCGGCCGAAGCCGAAAACGACTGGAACTTTTGTGATGCAAAAACGTCTGTCTATGAAAATATGAAGGAGTAGCAAAATGACCGCAAAAAAGGCGCAAGAAGCTTACAAAGATCTCATAGCCCGTGCCAAAAAGACCGCCACCCTCGATTCGTGTGGTTCGGTCCTCGGCTGGGAAGAACGTACCTATATGCCCCGTGGCGGCGCCGACCATCGCGCGGCTCAGCTTGGCCTGATCGCCGGTTTGTCCCATGAGTGGACCGTTGACCCCAAAATCGAAGAACTGCTGTCGACTATCGAAGATTCCGATATCGTCAAAGATCCCGATTCCAAAGAAGCGGCCAACATCCGCGAAATCCGCCATCGGTACGACCGCGAAACCAAACTGCCCAAAGAATTAGTCGAAGAATTCGCCAAGGAAACTTCGCTCGCTCAAGGTGTCTGGCAGGAAGCGCGCAAGAAGAACGATTTCAAGGCGTTCCAGCCGGCACTCGAAAAAGTGATTGGCCTGACGATCAAAATCGCCGAGTGCTACGGCTACGACGATGAAATCTACACCGCCCTGTTAGACGACTACGAAC
>JAGGTI010000065.1 GCA_021163775.1 Candidatus Zixiibacteriota bacterium | reverse complement strand
TGATAAGTGTTTTGTCAGTGAGGATTTCATTGAGCAGGTGCAACTCGCCGTCGATATCTTCAAAGGCGAAGTTGCTCAAAGTGTCGCCGACTTTAATAGTCCCCATCTTTTGCAGAATCGCGGCGGTCTGCGCGGCCGCTTTTGATCGATACTGTTCGGCGCTATGGCTCATCTGCCACTTATCGAGTAGCCCAGCTGATTGTGTCCCAAGGACATAGGCGATGCCAATCAGCATTACCCCCCCCCAGAAACGCGATAAATACACTCCTGATTCGACCCATGCTCACCTCCAATATTGCAATGTCAGACTTCCAGAACACTCTGGCTCACACTGTATGCACAGTCAGAATAGTCTATTTTACCGTGTGATGCAAGCGGAAAAGCGGAGGTGAGAATCACGCTGTCGGGCAGAGTCGCCCGACAACACATATCTGTTGGATAAGACGCGGCGCATGTGGACATACGCCAGACACTTTAAGCTCAAAGTTGCCTGCAACCTGATATATAGTCTGAATTTCTACTGGTCGAACTCGAACCGCAGTAGCGAATAGATATACCCATCGTGTAATTCGCCATCGTAGAAATAGTGATGCCTCAGTGTGCCATCGCGTTTGAATCCGGCTTTCTCCAGTAAGGCCACCGCGCCCTTGTTCTTTCCCGATGTTTGCGCATACACTTTGTTGATATCTCTCGTCTTGATGAGATATCGGGTCAACAGCCGAATAGCTTCGAGTGCATGACCTTTTTTGCGCTCATCAGGGTCAATGATCAAACCATATTCAGTCGAACGATTGAGCATGTTCATGTCAAAGAACCGTATCAGTCCGACCGGCACGCTATCTTTCTTTTTGATGATCACAAACAGTTGCCGGTCAATAGTCGGTTCCCGCTTCTGGTACGCTTCGGCCGCCTCCATGGCGGTCGTAAACGGGTGTGGTCGACAGGCCTGAGTAGCGGGATCGCTCACCAGGAACCAGTGGTAGGTATTGGCGACATCCTTGTGTGTAGCAGGTCGGAGATAAATATTCTTGCCCACCAGATCGGGCGGGGTTGGGAATTTCAGTTTTTTATCCGCCATGACTCCATTTCCTTTTGTATCAAACGCCACTCTATGAAAGCACAGTAGGTCTGCTGATCACCAAACGCAACTTTCAAATATTCACTATTGTTCCCTTGCTCTTTAAGGTTGACAATAGTCGCAAACGGCTCTAATTATATTATTATGGTTAGGCGATTCTATTTACTCATTGTTATCATCGGTCTTTATCTGGTGTTGTCGCTGGGATTGCATCTGATGTACGGTCCATCGTACCCGTTCCTTGCTGGTGAAGATTGCTGGATGCCTGATGGTCAGGGTGGCTGGCGTGCGCATGGTAATCCGTTGAATTCGGTACCGACCGAAACAAGTGTCGAAGTGCCACTGTTGCTTAATTACCTGCCTATTTTTATCCCGGCGCTGGTGTTGATACTGTTTTTGTTTACACCGCTTCGTCGCCATCTTGATCCGACACCACCACCGGCTTCCACTACCGACGATATGCCCGCCTCCGAAGCCTGATTTCATCCGACTCCGCAGTGCCGGTGTGTTGCCCAGAAAAAGCTTGCAACAATATGGTACGTTTGGTATTATATGGATGCCTCATGTCCGTTCATACCTTCCGCCGCCCGTCCAAGGAGGCCGTATGCGTTCAAATTGGTTATTTGTACCGTCGTAGTTCTGTTTGTTGTCGCCCATAGGTTGCGAATTGCCCCTGTGTCTGCCGTGTAATACTGTTGCGGCTCCCGACGGTAAGGCCGCCGAGCCGCAGTCGATGCCCGGCAAGTAGGTGTGGATGCGATAACTATGGAAGGTTTGAACAAACAATCTAAACAAAGGAGTACAACATGAAGTTGAAAGCGATGTTTTTGATGATGATCGCGCTACTCCTCACAGCGACCGTGACTTTCGCTGAGTCCGAGCTGGTCACAGAAGAAGCCATGTGTACGACCGAGGTCGCACCGTCAATCGGGGAGATCTCGCGACTGATATGGTACATAACAATGTTCGAGCCGTTAGGTTGGGATGCGTATCAATTTGATTATGTAACAGACGGCATAATCGACAAAAGCGACTGGGTTTACTATAATGACTGCAGTTGGATTCCCGAATGCGATTTCAACGCGATCTTTCCCCTTACGACTGTCTGTGATCCGGTGGTGATCTGGTCGACGGATACGACCATTTCCAGGGGAGCCGCAGTGGTCGCTTTCGAGGGCGGTACTGCGAATGTGACTGGCGTTGGTTCGAGTGGCGACGATGGCGTCCGGATATGGCCTAATATGAATCAAAACTGGAAAAGCGGTGTGCGAGCCGAGTTGGAAAACATCGAACTGGATGGTGAACTCTCCGAAGGTGCCAGGTTTGCTTTCACCGGTGTCAAGTCGGGTTACTATATGGATTGGCTGGCCTGGGCGGAGGCCGGTCATGACGGCGGTGTGGTTAATTTGACGCTTGGTCTGGGGCAACTGACACAGCCGACCATTGACTTGCGGGCATTTGATGATGGGGACCAGACCGTCTCGACCACAATAGCGAGTGGTGAACTGACTCTTTCGGGAAATCCGATCAACGGCACGCCGGTCATCACGGCCGTATCGCTGGTGTATACGTCCACGACGATGTTCACTATGGAGTTTGATCGGGCGATTGAGTTTACAATCGCAGGCGAATCACCGCCCGTTGTATTCATGGCTGACTGGCTGGTGCTCCGCACGGAGAACGCTTATCAGCCGGCCCTGGGTGTCGGACCATTCGAAGTCACAGCCACCGACCTCGGATCGTTTACCGTTTCGTTTGAGGAAATTGAAGCAATCTACTTGCCGTGCGTCGGCCGGGTGGGGGATGCCAATGG
>JAGGTI010000118.1 GCA_021163775.1 Candidatus Zixiibacteriota bacterium | reverse complement strand
GACTGGCCTCAACATAAGGGCCCTTTTTCAGCGATCTCGGCATACAAAAACTCCCTGACTATTTCCCTTTCTTCCGACGTTCCACCACGTGATCAAGCGACTTACGCTTGCTCCGGGTCTTATACCCTTTGGTTGGCTTACCCCATGGTGTACAGGGGTGACGACCACCAGACGATCGGCCTTCACCACCACCCATAGGGTGATCCACCGGGTTCATCGCCACACCTCGAACATTAGGTCGCCAGCCACGCCAGCGAGACGCTCCGGCTTTACCCCAGATAACATTCTTGTGTGAGACATTGCCTACCTGACCGATTGTTGCATAACAACTGATCGGCACAGTACGAACTTCCGTGGACGGCATCTTAATCGTGGCCTTAAGCCCTTCTTTGGCTACAAGCTGAGCCATACCGCCAGCCGAGCGAACCATCTGGGCACCTTTGCCCGGTCGCATCTCGATGTTATGGACGGTAGTACCAAGAGGCATCTGTTCCAAAGGCATGCTGTTACCAACTTTGATATCAGCCTGCACACCAGACATCAGAACGTCGTTTACCTGGACCCCATCGGGTGCCAGAATATATCTTTTCTCGCCATCGACATAATGCAACAGCGCAATACGAGCCGAACGATTGGGATCGTATTCAATCGAAGCTACTCTCGCAGAAACACCATACTTCTCGCGTTTGAAGTCGATCCGACGGTAATGCCGCTTGTGCCCACCACCGCGCTGATAAGCAGTGATACGTCCTTTATTGTTTCGACCACCAGTCTTCTTTAGCGGTTCCAGCAACGATTTTTCCGGCTTTGTAGAGGTAATCTCCTCAAAAGTCGGTACGGTACGAAACCGTTGAGACGGTGTGATCGGGCGAAATCTTTTGATAGCCATTATCTATCACCAACCTTACATGTTGTCAAACATGCTGATAACCTGCTTGTCCTTGAGGCGTACAATAGCCTTTTTCCAAGTAGGTGTCTTTCCTTCATACCGGCCCATACGTTTCATTTTGCCCGGCATAATCATTGTATGAACTCGGTCAACCTTAACTTTGAATATCTGTTCAACCGCGTCCCTGATAGCGTGCTTATTGGCTCGCTTGTCGACCTTAAATACGTACTCACTCAGAGATTCTTTTAGAACGGTGGACCGCTCAGTCACAATATGCAATTTGATGATACGATACGGATCGCTACTCATGAGAACACCTCCCCGACCTTTTCGAGACCAGCCCTGGTAAGCAACACGTAGTCAGCGTCAAGCAGTTGGTAACCATTAGCCAGAGCGGCCCGACAAACCTGAACCCCCGGAATATTCCGACACGAAAGAGCCAGGTTATTATTGCGACCCTCTTCAAGAATGAGGCATTTCCTGCCATCCAAATTGAGTTTGGACAGAACCGTCACCAGCGATTTGGTTTTTGCCTCAGTCAGATCAATCTTGTCGATCACCTTGACTTTTTCGCTCTGCGCCTTATCGGAGAAGACCGACCGAATCGCCAATTGCTTCATCCTTTTCGGGAACCGAGAACCATAGTCCCTCGGGTGTGGGCCAAAAACTGTGCCACCTCCGCGACGTAACGGTGTACGCCAGGTACCCATCCGCGCCCGGCCAGTACCCTTTTGGCGATACGGCTTTGCGCCGCCACCACGGACTTCACGACGAGTACGGGTCGATGCGTTACCCTGACGCTGACGCGCCAGATAATTTGTTATGTACTGTTGCACCGCGGACTCGTTAGGCTCAATACCGAACACTTCCGGTTTCAGCTCAACCTCGCCAACTTCGGCACCTTCTTGATTATAAACCTTAACAGTCATGATCATATTCCATTACGGCTACGGTTGGATTTGCGAACCTTCAAAAGCCCACCGTCGAATCCAGGCACGGAACCTTTAACCAACATAAGGTTCTCTTCTTCGACAATTTTTATTATCGGCAGGTTCAGTACAGTCACCTTGTCGTGACCCATCCGGCCTGACATGCGTGTACCACGGAACACCCGCGACGGATACGACGACTGACCAATTGAGCCAGGGGCGCGCCATCGATCGGACTGACCGTGAGTCTTATTGCCGCCACTGAAACCGTGCCGTTTCATGGTGCCGGCAAAACCGAGACCGCGCGAGATGCCGGTCACGTCAACCCGCTCGCCGACTTTGAATATATCTACTTTCAGTTCTGAACCGATCTCCAGTTTGCTTTCGTCAAACTTGATTTCACGCAAGTACTGACGCGGCTCAACTCCAGCTCGGGTATAGGTGCCAGCTACCGGCTTGGTAATCTGACTACGAACCTTCCGCTTACCGCCGGAAATGCTCCGCACCTTCTTCACCTTGCCGAAAGCTACCTGATACGCCTCGTAGCCATCACGTTCGACCGTCTTGCGGCTCACAACCGGACAAGGTCCGGCTTCAATTACCGTGCATGGGTAAGCATCGCCAGATTCGGCGAAGAACTTCATCATGCCCAGTTTCATTCCCAGTATCTCTTTCATGACGTCAACCTATCAGGTCTTGATCTCCACGTCAACACCCGCCGGCAAATCCAGCTTCATCAAAGCATCTACCGTCTGCGGTGTCGATTCATAGATGTCGATCAACCGTTTGTGCACCCGCGTTTCAAACTGCTCCCGCGATTTCTTGTCAACATGCGGCGAGCGAAGCACGGTATAAATAGTGCGCTTGGTCGGTAATGGCACCGGACCAACGATCTTGGCCCCGGTACGCAGAACAGTATTGGCGATCTCTTTTGTAGATCGATCCAGGGAATAGTGATCGTAGGCCTTTAACCGAATTCTTATTTTCTGAACGTCCATCAGTTCTTCCAGACTCGTTATTCCGTAATGTCCGCGATGACTCCAGCGCCAATTGTGCGACCACCTTCACGGATCGCAAAACGAA
>JAGGTI010000040.1 GCA_021163775.1 Candidatus Zixiibacteriota bacterium | reverse complement strand
TTAACTTGGATTCAAAAAGTAAGAGCCCGGTTGTGCGCATTGACGAAGCAGGCAACGATCTGGACTGGGAAATTGTTGCGGAGTGTGAGCGGGCTGAAGTATCTCTGCAATTTATACAATTAGCTTTGGAACACGCTTCCGATGCTGTCATCTGGACGAAAAGTGATGGTTACATCAACTACGTCAATGATGCCGCCTGCAAACTACTTGGTTATTCTCGGCCAAAATTAGTAACCAAGAGTATGATGGAAATTGCACATGGATTTTCTAAAACTTCTTGGGGCGCTCATTTTGATATGACAAGAAAACAACACTCACGTATCTTTGATCTTAAGTTGTACTCGTCTAAGAATCAGGCAGTGAATGTCAATATAGCCGCTCACTACATAACTTTTAAAGAACAAGAATACAACTGTTTTCTGATCAGAGACTTGACTGATAAATACAATGCGACTCTCGAGGAGCGGGAGCATAGTTTTGTAGCCCAAAAGACAGCCTCACTTGAGGAGGAAATCGAGGGTCGTGAGAAGATTGAGTCTATGCTTCTCGACGAGGTCGAAAAAATACAGAACCTTTTGGACAATGTGGGACAGGGTTTTCTGACCTTTGGTAAAGATCAGAAGGTTGATTTGCAATGCAGTCAGGAATGTAGAGTCATGTTCAATGGAGAAGTATGGGGGAGCTTGTTTCCCGAACTTCTCTACCCGGATGATGTAATCCAGAGGACATTCCTGACATCACTCTTGAATGATATCTTCCACGAAGAAGACCTAGACATGTGTGAGGTTTTATTTAGTCTCTTGCCAAGTGAAGTATCTCTAAGTGATAACAGATTCATCGAAGTTACCTACAGAAAAATCTACGGCCAAAGTGATAATGATCTGAAATTGATGGCAATCCTGTCTGATGTCACTGTGACTAAGAAACTCAGGGAGCAGGTTGTCGAAGAGAGAAAACTCCTGAGAATGGTTGTCAAAGCGATTGTGAACAATAAGGAACTGGTCGAGGCGATCTCTGACTATAAAAAATTCTGTTCTCTGCATATTGATCAGATTCTGGGAGGCAATGGGGCACCTGATGAGAAATTTTATGAAATATACCGACGCATCCATACTTTTAAGGGAACTTTTAATCAACTTGATCTAGTCTATATCGTACCAGCTCTGGATGCTCTGGAGGCACGTCTGTCAGAATTACGAAAAGATAGAGAACATAGTGACCTGGCGATGATTGAAAAGCTACTTGATGAATCAAATCTGAGAACGTGGCTGGATGAAGATATTAAAATTCTCATGGATACTCTTGGTAAGGCTTTCTTTAATAGTGAACCAGCTCTTGATGTAAAATCATCACAGCTTACTGAGATTGAAGAAGACATGACTTCTCTTCTTTCACCCTGGGAACTCAGGCAGCTTTTACCAAAGATGAAGAGATTACGATATCGGTCAATTAAGGAACTGTTGAGGACTTATCCAGCTTATGTGGAAAAGTTGTCAAATCGACTCCAGAAACAAATAAAACCGATGATTATTGAAGGTGACGATATCTCGGTAGATCCCGAACTGTACGGTAATTTTTGTAAAGCTCTGGTGCATGTTTTCAGAAATGCTGTTGATCATGGTATTGAATCGGTTTATGAACGTCAGGAACAAGGGAAAGACGAATCAGCTCAAATTCAGTGTTGTATTAGAGTGAATAATGGAATGCTTTTAATAAAGATTAGTGATGATGGGGCAGGCGTAAATGTTAAGCGGATCAAGCAGAAAGCCCTTGCTAGAGGGATATGTGACTCAAATACAGCAGATAGTATGAATGATACGGAACTACTGAATCTTATATTTAGAGACGACATGTCTACCTGTGATATACCAACTGAATATTCAGGAAGAGGTGTTGGGTTGTCTTCCGTAATCGAAGAGCTCAATCGGTTACACGGTCATGTTGAAGTCCAAACAAAAACAGGCGAAGGGACAACCTTTATATTCTCAATTCCTGTTGTAGATTCCAATAAGGTTTTGAAAATATCATTTGAGCAGATAATGGAAACTATCATCGATTGCACTATTTCATATATGACCGAAGAGATGAGTTTATCTATAGACTCAAAATGTATCCAGCAGATGGTAAAAACTGATTTGTTGCAGTTGGAGGGAGTTATTTCACTTATCAATCTGAAGGGTGCTTTTTCAGGAGTATTCTCAATAGGGTTTGATAATGAGCTGGCTCATTACCTTGTTCGTAAATTTGCCATCGGAGAGCTGACCGAAAGCGAAGTGGCGGAATATTTGACCGATACAATGTCCGAAATAACCAATATTGTTACCGGAAGCACTCTAAACGTTCTTCCGAAAACAAGCAGTATGATAACTATTGGAACACCAACTACCTGCTCAACAGAAGGCACTTCGTATCTTAGGTTTACCGGACCTGAGATGTGGACAACTGTTATCCAGACCGATCAGGGAAAATTCTCAGTCAGCCTTCTGATGTCAGAGGGAAACTAACAACAGACGAATTCACAAAACTACCACAGGAGAACAGGGATGGCTAGAATACTAATTGTAGATGATTCGAAAATGATGAGAAGAAATCTTAGTAAAATTCTAATGGATGCCGGACATGAGGTTGTGGCTCAAGCTGAGGATGGCTCTCAGGCTTGTTCGGCCTTTGCCGAACATCAGCCGGATCTTGTGACTATGGATATCAATATGCCTATCATGGACGGTATTCAGGCTGTGAAACGAATTATTGTAGATTTTCCCGATGCTGAGATAGTTATGATTAGTGCTCACAATGAACAAAGTCAAGTGTATGAAGCTATCAAATTTGGTGCTAAGAATTATATAGTAAAACCGATCAAAGCTCAGACCGTAGTCTCCGTAGTCAATAAGATACTTGCAAAAGAAAGCGCCTCGGTACACAATGGTTCTGAATAATCCCCACCTATCCCAAGTCGTCATTTGACAGCTAATGCCCTTCCGGCAAAGAGAAAAATCGGGGTGAGAGGATTTGAACCTCCCGTTCTACGTTGTCCTGCAATAGAATACGACCACCTGTGCTGGATTTGTGCTGTAATTGTGGCTGTTATCCCTATTTAACTTGAGGCA
>JAGGTI010000017.1 GCA_021163775.1 Candidatus Zixiibacteriota bacterium | reverse complement strand
CGCTGGATTATGACGCGAGCTATGGCCCGTTCGTTTTACAGGGCGTAATGATGCCTGGCTGGACCTACATTCTCGAAACATTCGACTGGGGTGAAGGCCAGACTGGTACCCTAACCATTTCCCGCGAGGAAATGCAGGCTTACAACGACGAGTGTGTTGATGCTGAAGATCTTGGTGTTGGCGATGGCTATCACTTCATCCACAACGTCAACGCGACTCTGTCGGATGATTTTGACTTCACTTTCTGTGATAATGCCCAGGTCCCATACTCAATGACCTGTGGTGACGTTTGGTACACCTGGGAAGCAGACACAGACGGTTATGTGAACTTCGATATGTGTCTCTACGGCGAAAGCTGGGATTCCAAGATGTTCGTCTACCGTGGCTATTCCTGCAACGGTGATGAAACCATCGATCCGAAGGGTTGTTCTGATGACGGTTGTGGATACTTTGGAGACGGTGGATTCATCGAACTGGAATGTACCGCGGGCGAAGTATTTATGATTCGTGTCGCCGGCTGGATTTCCGGTGAAAATGAAGAGGATGCTAGCTGTGCCGCCGAAGGTGGCATGGGAACCGGTTATATGGACATCTACCAGCACGCCACATCCTGGCGTCCTGTAAACGATGACTGTCCGGATGCCATAGTTGGTGTAATTCCTGCTGGTGGCGGTGTTTACACTTCGCCAGTCAACAACCTGGACATGTCCAGTTGGGGCTCCTGTCCTGACCTGTACAATAACCCTGATGGTTCCATCGGTATCGCTGGTGCCTTCTGCTGGATGGTTTTCGATGCAGTCTCAGTTAGCGAATGCACCGACATGACTATCGATTTCTGTGGTATGGACGAAAATGCGCCTCCGGCGCAGTGGAGTAGCTGGCCTACGGGTGTCAACCTGTTCACTGGTTGCCCATGTGAAGGACCGTTTGTGACCATTCCGGTTACCGGCGGTTACTGGATCAATGACTGTGAGGTTCTCGACCCCTTATACCCCGTAGGCTTCCGCTGGAGCCGTGTGTGGGAATTCCCTGGCCTTCTGCCGGGTACGTACTACTTTGCGTCGAGCAACTGGACCATGGGTGTTAACTCTGTGGGTGGTTCCTATACGAACCCATATGACTACAATGTCAACTTCCGTGCTACTACGGTTGAGTGTCTGTACTGTGAAGCGACTTCCAACATCAATTCCTGTCCGCCGGTTGCCGGTGCGAGCTGGATTGATGGCGTGAACTTCGAAGCGATTGCAACCAGTGGTACTGGCTGTAACGCCTACGAAGACCACACTGATTTGGTAGCCTCATTGTACAAGGGCATTTCTTATGAACTGTCCGTGTTAATGGGTAAAGTCGGCACAGCTGGCGTTCACGATTCCTGTAACGCCTGGATCGACTGGAACCAGAATTCTGGTTTCGCGCCTTTTGTTTCTGAGCTTAACGAGAAGATTAATCCTACTCGTCTCGCTCTGACATGGACGGCCACAGTCACCGTGCCGCTGGATGCTATGGAGCCGGGTGAAGGCGCTACTGGTACCACGCTTATGCGTGTACGTATGGCTTCCGACGCTGATGGCACTAACGTCCCATGTGGCGAAAAGGTCTGGGGTGAAGTCGAAGACTTCATGGTTGAAGTAACCTCGATTGAATGTGGTGACTTTGACATTGACGGTATGGTCGATGCTGACGATATCGCCTTCCTGCGTGACTGGTACTTCGGTGGCACTACTGCTCCGGATTACTGGCAGAGAGCTGACATTGACGGCGATGGTATGATTACCCTTGCTGACGTTATCGCTCTGGTCGATGCCGCCTATCATGGTGGAGACCTGATCTGTCTATAGGACGATCCCGGTTGTTTCGGACAGAACTTGTTTCTGTCTGATATGACTTGATTGTTCTGAGTTTGCAACCCCCTCGACTTTGGTCGGGGGGGTTGTTTTATTGGGGAAAATGACTCACGAATTGTGCGTGGTGTACGTCCCCGTGCGCCACGAGATTATGGGGCAGACGAGGGCATCTGCCGCCCACTGTGCACATCCGCCTCTTTCTGTCACATCCGCCCTCTCTGTCACATCCGCTCTCTCTGTCACATCCGTCTCTTTCCGTCACATCCGCGAAGGCGGATGCCCATGTCCACTCGCATTCCACCAAAGATATAATTGTGTTCTTGAGAAAGGAGTTTCATTCGAGGATTTGGTTTATTGTGTAGATTGATTGTTTCTGCGATAATTTGAGGTCATAGATTCCCGACTGCTCGGGAATGACTGAGGGGCGGAAATGACTGAGGGGAAGGTACCGTAGGTTGAAACCAGCCCGCTTCGGGCGGTTTCGACAAAGACCCTTTGCTCTGGGACAGACGAGGGCATCTGCCGCCCACAACATCTCTTCTATATTGACGAAAGCGATCAATTGCTGTACAGTGGTTGTAATATGAGCGACTCATCTCAACATCAAACAGAATCACTTGCCCGTTACTGGACACTCTGCGATGACGGTCGGGTGCAGTGTGATCTTTGTTTCCGGCACTGCAAGCTCAAGGATGGTCAGCGCGGGGTTTGTTTCGTGCGGCAGGCTCATAATCAACAGTTGATCCTGACTACTTACGGACGCTCTACCGGTTTCTGTGTTGATCCGATCGAGAAGAAACCGCTCAGTCACTTTTATCCCGGTTCGGCTGTGCTCTCGTTTGGAACTGCCGGCTGTAACCTGAAATGCAAGTTTTGTCAGAACTGGGACATCAGCACCGCCAACGATATAGAGCTACGCTCGGTAAAAGCCTCGCCTGAGACAATCGCTCGGACTGCCGCGAAATTGAAGTGCCGGTCGGTGGCGTTCACCTATAATGATCCGATCGTTTTCATCGAATACGCAATTGATGTTGCTCGTGCCTGCCATGAACGGGGGATCAAAACAGTTGCGGTAACTTCCGGTGAGATCAATCCGGAACCACGGCGGGAGTTCTTCGGCCACATCGACGCCGCCAATGTTGACCTCAAGGCGTTCACCGAGCGATTCTACACAAAATTATGTGGCGGAAATCTTAAAAGTGTACTGGATACCCTGATATATTTGAAGCGGGAAACTTCGGTCTGGTTGGAACTGACCACCCTTCTAATCCCCGGTGAAAATGATACCGAGGAGGAAATTGAAGCGATGACCAAATGGGTGGTCGCTGAGTTGGGGGCAGAGGTTCCGATGCATTTCACTGCTTTTCATCCTGACTGGAAGATGCTTGATATTCCACCAACACCACCCCACACTCTGACTCTGGCGCGTGAGATTGCCCTCCGAAACGGAGTTCGATACGTCTACACTGGGAATGTTCACGATCCGTCAGGAGCCGCTACGTTCTGCCACAAGTGCGGTGCTGTTCTGATTGGGCGGGACTGGCATCGTGTAACCGATTGGAACTTGACTCCTGATAGTCGCTGTCGCCAGTGCGGCGCCGAGTGTGCCGGTTGTTTCGATTCTACACCGGGAGACTGGAACGGCCACTGCCAGCCGGTTCGACTTGATGATTTTGTATAACAAGACGAAAAAAACAAATAAACAAAAAAACAAAGAAAAGCGACACGGACTAAATCACACCTGCTTTACAGACGCGATCAAACCAGTAG
>JAGGTI010000002.1 GCA_021163775.1 Candidatus Zixiibacteriota bacterium | reverse complement strand
TTCGCCGATATCACCAAAGCCAAAGACCTGCTTGGTTACGAACCGCAGACGTCGATCGACAAGGGACTTGAAATATTCGTAAGCTGGTATTGTGACCAGCAAGGGAATCAATCATGAATATATGTATTGTAGGTACTGGCTATGTGGGTCTGGTGGCTGGAGCTTGTCTATCGGATTTTGGTATGAATGTTGTCTGTGTGGACAATGATGCATCCAAAATTGACATGCTCAATCGGGGCGAAGTACCTATTTACGAGATGGGGCTCAAGGATCTGATCGCGCGCAATACCAAGCTTGAGCGTCTCAGTTTTACTACTGATCTGGTTGCGGCTGTGGATCGCAGTCTGGTGATCTTCATAGGAGTCGGTACTCCCGAGAGCAATGATGGCCGGGCCGATCTCAAGTACGTTCGGGAAGTGGCTCGGGCTGTAGCTGAGACAATGAACGATTACAAGGTGATCGTTCTCAAGAGTACTGTTCCAGTTGGTACTGCCAAGGAGATCAGGCAATTTATCAGCCAACACAATAGTAATGGAGTTGATTTCGATGTTGTGTCTAATCCCGAGTTTCTGCGAGAGGGTGCTGCTCTTAACGATTTTCTCCGTCCCGACCGGGTAATAATCGGCAGTGATTCGGAGCGTGCTTTGGCAATCATGCGCGACATCTACCGCCCGTTGTATTTATTGGAGACTCCAATTGTCAGTACCAGCAACGAGACGGCTGAGATGATCAAGTATGCGGCCAATACGATGCTGGCGGTCAAGATCACTTTCATAAATGAAATAGCGAATCTTTGCGACAAAGTGGGAGCTGACGTATATGATGTGGCGAGGGCTATGGGTATAATGAAATAGCGAATCTTTGCGACAAAGTGGGAGCTGACGTATATGATGTGGCGCGGGCTATGGGTATGGACAAGCGTATCGGCCCGAAGTTTTTGCATCCAGGGCCGGGTTATGGTGGATCGTGTTTCCCAAAGGATGTCAACGCTATTGCTCGCCTTGCTGATGATGTCGGATATGAATTCAAGCTAGCAGACGCAACCATTGCGGCCAACCAGCTTCAGAGGGAGATGGTCGTACAGAGGAGCCGCGAAATGCTTGGCTCTTTTGAGGATAAGGTGATTTGCCTGTTGGGCCTCTCGTTCAAACCAATGACCGATGATGTGCGGGAGTCACCCGCCTTGTTTGTGGCGGAGAAGATGCTGGCCGAAGGTGCTTCTGTTCGGGCGTATGACCCGGCGGCAATGTCCGAAGCTACTAAAGTTGAGCCCGCCATTCAGTGTTTTAACTCCAGTTTGGAAGCATGCACAGGTGCAGATCTGATTATTATTGCCACCGAGTGGCACGAGTTCCGAGATTTGGATCTTGAACGGATCAGGAGTCTGGTTCGAACCCCAAACCTGTACGACACTCGAAATATCTATGGACAAGAAGAGGTTAGGAATCTCGGATTCAACTATATATGTACAGGTAGGAATTTTGGATCCAGTCTCTTGTCTGAAAGAGATCGCTGATTGTGTAATGTTGGCAAATTAACAGACGATCACCGAAGGATGTAAGTAAGTGGATACGATTCAATTCATTGCTGAATATTTGATCGATCCGCTTGTAGCGGCGCGTGAGGGTAGTAACCATCGGCGTTGGTTACGAGAATTCGAAGCTTCACAGTATCTGAGTGCCGATGAAATTAGTCAGCTTCAGGAAAAGCGGCTTCATAAATTATTGACACATGCCTATGCTAATTGTCCGTTCTATCGAGAGAGAATGGATCGCGCCGAGTTGACACCTGATAAGTTTGCCGGATCATCTGACCTATCTCGTCTTGAGGTTCTAACCAAACAGGATATTCAGCTAAATGGTGAGGAGATGATCGCTATAAACTACTCGCGAGACGATCTGATTCCGAACCAAACCGGTGGTTCCACCGGTGCTCCGTTACGTTTTTTCCTGGATCGTGAGCGAAAATATTCGCGCCGAGCATCAACAATTCGGCATGACCGCTGGGCGGGCTTGAACATCGGTACACGGACTGGTGTTCTTTGGGGTAATCGGGCGGACTTTGCCCCACAACCAACACTTAGGACGAAATTGCGGACATATCTGTATGATCGGCGCCTCATTCTTGACACATCTGATATAACAAAGGCCAAACTTTCTAAGTTTATCGACCGATTGAATCTGTATCGTCCAACGGTTTACCTTGCCTACGCAAATGCCATATATCTGTTCGCACGCTATCTTCAAGAGAAGCAGGTAGTGGCTTTTCACCGTCCTGAGAGTATCATTACATCCGCAGAACTCCTGACCGATTCACAGCGTTCCCTGATTGAAGAGGTTTTTGGATGTCCGGTGTACAACAGATACGGTTGTCGTGAGACATCAATCATCGCTTCGGAATGTGGCCAAGGGGATGGGTTGCACATAAGTGCTGAGACATTGTATCTTGAGTTTGTGCGAGGCGATAGACAATGCGAGGACGGCGAGGTAGGTGAGATACTGGTTACTGACCTGCTCAATTTTGGTATGCCTTTGATTCGATATCGCATAGGCGATACGGGTGCTCCATTGGCTGGTTCTTGTTCTTGTGGGCGAGGCTTACCAAGGATGCGAATTGATGGAGGTCGAATTACCGATTTTTTGGTAACACCCGATGGTCGAGTTGTTTCGGGGGCATCGCTGACAATCTATCTTGTCGCCGTGGTTCCCGGTATTGGTCAAGCACAGTTGATCCAGGAGACCCGGGAACGGTTGCTTGTAAGGTTGGTAAAAGGTTCGGATTTCGGGCCGGGTTCGATCAAGCTTATTGAAACGAAAGCAGCCGAATTACTCGGAAGTGATATGAGGCTTGAATTTGAGTTTGTTGACAAAATTGCGTGCGAGAGTTCAGGCAAGTACCGATTCAGTATCAGTCAGGTCGATCCTCTGGAGTACTTGTTATGACCAGCTTGGATGAACCAGTGCAATATGGGCAGGGACAATCTAAGATTCAGCCTGATGTGGATACGAACCACACCACTCTTATCACTAATAAGCATCTAATCTATCTTGTGGTTGTAGTTTTCTCTGTGGTGGGTGCTCTTTGCCTGATTTTACCATCACCGTATAATATAGTGCCCTTTGGGATTGTGGTAGGCATTGCTTTCTTGACTCTCACTATCAAATATCCGCTGATTGGTACTTATTTGTATCTGGTTATTTTCTTTTTTGAACCAAACAACCTGTGGCCTACTGCTGTACAATACGAAAGGATTGTGGCTATTACAGTATTGGTCTGTATTTTACTACATCAAGCGCTAAAGGAGAAGCGATTCCATGTTTACCCTATGGATAAAGCTTTCGTCGCTTTTTTGTTGGTGTGTTTTGTGTCGATTGTGTTTTCACCAGGCGATTTGTTCAAAGCATGGGATGTATTTTTCCATATGTTCAGACTGTTCATAGTCTACGTGCTTATTTCACGCGTTACCTACTCTTTACCGCGACTCAAGGTCGTGGTTTGGCTCTATATACTATCGGTTGCATTTTTTGCCGTTTACGCGACTTACAATTACTATACGGGTAACTATACTGTAGCTATGGGTATTGACCGAGCCACGAGTTTCGGGAGCCTCGGTGATCCCAACTCATTGGCCAACTCACTAATAATCGGAATGCCGTTTCTGTTTTTTATGATGCGTCAT
>JAGGTI010000071.1 GCA_021163775.1 Candidatus Zixiibacteriota bacterium | reverse complement strand
AAATGGGTGGATGAAATTATTGTCGTCGATTCCGGCTCTGTGGACAAGACGGTTCAGATTGCACAGGAGCATGGAGCGCGAATCGTTAAGGTCGAATGGTGTGGGTTTGGCGCGTCAAAGCAGGCCGGGGTAGACGCGGCTACGGGTGAATGGATATTGTCCATTGACGCTGATGAAGTAATCCCTGACATCCTGACTGACGAAATAAAAGCGGAACTTCTCAAGAGTGATAACGAAGCGGTCGGTTATTATATACCCAGAACAACTCAATTCCTGGGTCGTTGGATAAGGCACGGGGGCTGGTATCCCGATTATGTGTTGAGATTGTTTCGCCGTGGCAGTGGTGGTTTCGATAGTGCCTTGGTGCATGAAACGGTGAAAGTAAACGGACCAACCGTTAAGTTGAAAAACGCATTGGAACACTACAGTTATCCTGATCTCGACAGCTACTTTAATAAACTCAATCGATATACAACACTGGCCGCTCAAGATCTTCACCGACAGGGGTGTACCGCAGGACTGTTCAAGATTTTGATCAATCCCGTAGCTAAATTTCTCAAACAGTATTGTCTGCGAGGTGGATGGCTCGACGGTCTGGAGGGGTTAATTCTCGCACTTTTGTCGGCAGGATACGTGATGACCAAATACGCCAAGTTGCGAGACCTCAATCGCCGAGCCGCTGAGGAGGGTCATGAGCGAAGTACTTGATTTCAGGCCGGGGGACAGGCTGTTGGTAAGTCGTACCGATCGCCTGGGTGATCTGGTTCTGGCTCTGCCATTTGTAGAGACCTTGAAGGCGCGATACCCAGATTGTCGGATTGATGTTATGGCATCGCTTTACGCCTCTCCAATCCTTGAAAATAATGATCATATCGACGGCATTGTGCGTGTGCAAAATGACCAGCTGGTCGGTAGTCGTCATTATATGAAAGAACTGGAACAAAAAATCGTCCGTGCCAACTACAAGGCTGTCGTGGTTTTATTCCCAGAACGGCGTATCAGTCGTCTGTTGTACCGAGCTGACGTACCTGTTAGGATTGGTACCGCTGGTCGTTTTCATTCTGTGTTTTTTACCCATCGTCTACTTCACAGCCGGAAAGTTAATAAGAAGCATGAGTCCGAGTACAACTTGGATTTCCTCAAGTATTTTCGGAAGGGTCAGACTATTACGAAGCCAAACGTGTATCCTACTGCAAAAGAACTTGATAACGCTATGAGGATTCTGGCGGACGCAAAAATTAAACCACCATTCGTGGTCTTGCATCCCGGTTCAGGTGGTTCAGCTGAGCGTTGGTCGATGCAGGATTTTGTCAAGTTGTCAGCCACCCTGGAGCAAAGAGGTTACAGGGTGGTCATGACCGGTTCTGAAACTGAGGGCGACATGGTGTCCCGACTGGCCGATGAGATGAGAATCAGCGTTGCAAAAATAACCGGGATGACCGATCTTAGAACCTTAACGGCGGTATTGAAGCTGGCCGAGATGGTCGTAGCAAATTCGACCGGCCCACTGCACTTAGCGGCCGCGACTGGTACCCGGGTGCTGGGTTTGTATCCGAGTAAGCGGATTATGTCACCTCTGCGATGGGGTCCGATGGGCGAAGGACACCGGGTGTTACAGCCGCAAGTCGATCAGTGTACCTGTCCGGCCCAGCAGTGTCGTTGCATGCAAACGATAACGGTTCAAGAGGTAGCGGATGCTGCCGAAGCGATGTATAAGAATGCAATCTGAAGACAAAACCGAAGTTCGTTATAACCTGGCGCAGTTCATAATACAGGTTGAAGCACTCAATGCCAATGTCGATGTCTCTATTTTAAGACGGGCGTACGAATTTTCGGATAAAGCTCATTTTGGACAGAAACGAGTATCAGGGGAACCGTACATCGAACACTGTCATGAAGTGGCTCTTATCTTGGCCGAACTTCATATGGATACTACCACCCTGACCGCGGCATTGCTTCACGATGTAGTCGAAGATACCGAGCATACCCTCGAAGAAATCCGTGACTTGTTTGGCGATGAAATCGCAGATCTGGTTGATGGCGTTACCAAGATTGGAGCGGTGAAATTTACCTCGCTGGAAGAACAGCAGGTTGAATATTTTCGCAAGATGTTATTAAGTATGGCACGTGATTTTAGGGTGATCCTGATCAAGTTAGCCGATCGAATGCATAACATGCGAACCTTGGAACATCTTCCGCCGGTCAAGCGCAAACGAATAGCGCAGGAGACGCGCGATGTATACGCTCCGTTGGCGCATCGTCTTGGAATCTACAAGGCAAAGGTCGAACTGGAAGATCTCTCGCTGAAGCATCTTCATCCCGATGTTTACATGGAGTTGGTTAAGGCGGTGAAGGAGAAGCGTGAGGAGCGAGAAGCCTACATCCAGGAAGTAGTACAACCAATCAAGGAAGCGCTGTCCCGCGATGGAATTGAGGCTACTGTCTATGGTCGGGCAAAGCATCTTGATTCAATCTACCATAAAATTGTCAAGCGGGGGGTTCCATTCGATGAGATCTACGACCTGCTGGCGATTAGAGTGATTGTCGACAACAAGCGCTCCTGTTACCATGCGCTGGGTATCCTGCACGATATGTGGAAACCGTGGGGTGATCGTTTTCATGACTATGTTGCCAATCCGAAACCAAATGGCTACCAATCGTTGCACACAACCCTGTTAGGACCGCACAATAAAACTGTTGAGATTCAGATTCGCACCAGGGAAATGCATCATCGTGCCGAGAATGGCATCGCCGCTCACTGGCTCTACAAAGAGGGACGCCAGATAATGAACAAGGACGATCGCCAGATGATCTGGTTGCGTGGCTTGCTCGAATGGCAGAAAGACTTGGAAAATCCCTCGGAGTTTATGGACTATCTGAAGATGGATCTCTATTCGGAGGATATCTTTGTATATACTCCTCGGGGTGAGTTGGTGCATTTGCCCAAAGGTGGAACACCGCTCGACTTCGCTTTCCAGATTCATACTGAGGTCGGACTTCACTGTGCGGGGGCGAAAATTGATGGTCGCCTGCAACCACTTTCGAGGCCTCTGACTTCAGGCGATCAGGTGGAGATAATAACTAATCCGAACCAACGTCCATCGCATGATTGGCTAAAATTAGTACACACGGCTACGGCCCGCAACCGTATCCGACGCTGGCTCAAGCAGGCTGGTTTTGATCAGTCACTGAAATTAGGAATGGAAATCCTGGAACGTTCCCTCAAAGAGAAACGCGTGGCTATGCCGGGTGGAGCTATACTCCAGGAATGTGCCGAGAAACTTGACCAGAAATCGGTACACACCATGTTGGCCGCGGTGGGTAGTGGCACTTTGGCGGTAAGGAATATTATAAACCTGATCCAGCCCGTAACTGAGAAAACACCACAGCCCGGTATTGTTGGTCGGGTTATTGACCGAATTCGTGGTAGTAAGGGTATTCTTGTTCAGGGGATGGACAATATGATGTTCCGCTTTGCCGGTTGTTGTCAGCCGGTACCAGGTGAGGACATCGTGGGTTTCATTACTCGAGGACGGGGCGTGACGATTCATCATGCGAGTTGCAAGGTGGCGATCGATATGATCAACCGTTCACCCGAACGCAAGATCGCCGCTAGTTGGGATGCGGGACCGAATCAATCGTTCGTAGTACAATTGGAAGTGGTGGTCGAGGATCGGAAGGGGATGTTGAGGGATATCACGCAGGCCATCGCAGACTCTAATACCAATGTACGCGGCGCGGAAGTTTTTGCTGGTGATACATCAGCAAATGGCAAATTCTTGATTGAAGTATCAAACCTGTCGCACTTGAATCGCATCATTGAAAAAGTACGGCGTGTCAAGGGGGTCATCGAGGTTCATCGCAGTCGTCGCTACGATCCGGGACAATAGGTCATTCCGTGGGCGGCAGATGTCCCGTCTGCCACTCCGATGATAATTCCGTGTCCGGCAGAATCTTCGTAGGTCATGGTTGCTTGCAACCTGACATTCAC
>JAGGTI010000080.1 GCA_021163775.1 Candidatus Zixiibacteriota bacterium | reverse complement strand
GGCCAATTGTACGCCGGGCTATCGCGACAATCTGAAAGAAACCACGGCTCTGCTCAAGGATGGCTGGTTGTACACCGGCGATCTGGGGAAGATGCGCGATGGTCATTTGTGGATTACCGGACGAGCGAAAAACTTGATTGTCTCGGCCGCTGGCAAGAATATATACCCCGAAGAATTGGAAGAGAAACTGTTGATCTCAGACTATATCGAGGAGGCGGTCGTTTTCGGACGTGCCAAAGATGGACGCCAGGGTGAAGAGGTGCGGGCGACACTGGTTCCTGATCTGGAGCAGTTCCAGGTTGAGTTTGGGCTTGATCCCGAACATCCTGATCGTGACAAAGTTATGGCGGTGCTCAAACAGACCGTTGCTGAAGTCAATGAACATATTGCTGGTTACAAACGAATCTCCGGCTTTATAATGCAGTTCGAAGAGCTGGAAAAAACTTCGACCAAAAAAATCAAACGGTTCTTTTATCATTAAATTGCAAGGTAGATCTCAGATATGAAATTTGAGACACTTCAAAGAGTAGGGGAGAAGTTGCGATTAATCGATCAAACGCGGCTCCCCGGAGATATTGTTTACAACGATTATGACGACTACCATGAGATCATCAAAGCGATTCAGCGACTTGAGGTGCGAGGCGCCCCTGCAATCGGTATCGCCGCGGCTTACGCTCTGGCGGTAGGCGTGGTACAAACCGGTCAGTATGAGATCAAACAAATTGAAGCTATTGGCCGAACAATCAAAGATGCCCGCCCTACCGCAGTCAACTTGGCCTGGGCGATTGACCGAGTACTCTCCCGACTGAAACAGGAAACCCCCGGTAGTCTTGATGCCGTTCTTAAACTCCTTTGGGATGAAGCAGAGATAATTCACGAAGAAGACCGCTTGATGTGTACCCGTATAGGTGAACACGGTGCCTCCCTGATCAACGCTGGCGATGCAATTCTCACTCATTGCAATGCTGGTGCCCTTGCCACTGGCGGTATTGGTACCGCTTTGGGGGTGATTTATGCCTGTCATTATCAGGGGAAGAATATTTCCGTCTATGCCGATGAAACCCGGCCTTTGTTACAGGGTGCCCGGTTGACCTCGTGGGAACTGATGCAGGAAGGAATTGATGTCACTTTAATCTGTGACTCAATGGCGGCTGTTCTGATGACTGAGGGACGTATCAATCACGTGGTTGTTGGTGCCGACCGAATTGCGAAAAACGGCGATACAGCCAACAAAATTGGCACTTATGGTCTGGCGGTTCACGCAAAATACCATAATGTGCCGTTCTACGTTGCCGCGCCATCATCGACGTTCGATGAGTTTATCGAAACCGGTCGCGGTATCCCGGTTGAACAACGTGCCGCCGAAGAAATTACCGAAGGTTTTGGACATCGTACCGCACCCGATAATGTACAGACATTTTCTCCCGCATTCGATATCACCCCGAACGAACTGGTATCTGCGTTCATCACTGATACCGGAATCCGACCTGGCGGAAGGGGACGATGATGTCTGGTGGTTGGGTTAGATCTCTTGTCGGTTTGATCGGTGTTGCACTACTGTGTCTGACCGGAAATCTGTCTGGTCAGGAAGCTACAAAAGAAGCGGCTTGGGATACCCTCGCTGATGGTCTCCAACTCGGTCGGTTCAAGGTTGACGTGGAAGCACCTTCGGGTGATTCGGTCGTAACTGTTCTGAGAGTTGATCCCCACAAGTACACATTGCATTTGCTGGCTAAAAGCAATACCGAAGACAAAGCCCGACATACTGTGCGTAAATGGTGTGAGAAGTATAACCTGATTGCCGCTACCAATGCTGGTATGTATGCCGAAGACCACACCACCCATATTGGCTATATGAGAATTAGCGACCATATCAATAACAGCCGGGTCGTCAAGAAAGATTATCGTTCGGTCGCCGCGTTTCATCCGTTCAAACCGAACCTGCCACCGTTTCGGATGTTTGATCTTGATGAAACTGAGATGGACAGTGTGTTGGCCGACTACGCTTCGGTGGTTCAGAACATCCGCCTGATCAAACGACCGGGTGAAAACCGCTGGCCCATTAAACCGCAAAAATGGAGCGAGGCGGCTTTAGGAGAAGACAAAGACGGGTTCTTGCTGATGATTTTCTGTCGCTCACCCTATACGATGTATGAGTTCAACGAAATCCTGCTTTCGTTGCCAATCGACATTGTCTGCGCCCAGCACCTTGAAGGTGGTCCGGAGGCACAACTTTATCTTAAACGAGGCGGCACCGAACTCGAATTGACTGGTAGCTACGAGGCCAATTTCCTTAAAAACGCCGCTAACCTGAGAGTTCGGCGTATACCTAACGTGATCGGAATTTCAAAAAAGTAGGTCAGTGTTCCGACGGGTGCCTTGGCGACCGGAGAAACCTGACATCTGTAACTGCAAAACGCTCCATGGGGTTCCGTCCTACGAGACTGGGAGGTCTCAGGAACCGTTCAAGCTGGTGGGGTCTCTTTCCGATATAGAAAAGAATAGCGACTCGTTCCTCATCTGAAGACCGAGGGGATATAGAATTGGTACAACAGAATATTACCGCTGGCGTTGAAGCGATTCAGGACAATATCAAAGTTATTCGGGCCAAATTCCGTCCGCTTCTCGAAGAGGATATATATATTAACGATGTCAGCCGTCTCATTGATGTTGTTCCACAGATGCTTGATAACCTCGAAGCGATGAGCAGTGAACTTGACAATGCTTTCAATATCCTGACCAAAGAATCTAAGAAAGAATAGTCTGTACTTGTACCCCACCCAACGGGTGGGCTTTTTTGTCCGCATTAAGGATACCAAGCGAGAGGCGGCAGGTCGCACGAATCTGTCAAGACAGATTCGCAGGACCGGCCACAACAAGCCAACACTGCTGTTATGCGCTGGCCAGTGGGCCGGGGTAAGGACGGAATACGGCGTCCTGGCGCGTGAATCTCTTGTCGTACCGCACTGCCCAAATCTGAACAGTTTTTCGTAACTCCGACAAAGGCAACTCACAGGCACGATAACTATCAAGTTGGTGTTCAAACCGTTTGATGTCCTGTGTGCTCAGATACTGTGCGTAGTATTCCAAAGCTGATTCAAATGGTTTGATCACCGATGTCCGGCGTGGCGATGTGGCCAGGATGCGATTTAACATACACTCGTACTGTTCAATCACTGCACAGGCGTTATCAGTGTCAGCATCGGATTGTGTGAGCGCTTGATCCAGATCTTTCGTGAGTCGTTTGTGATAAGTTTGCAATAAAAGTCTGTGTTGTGTGTGGAAAGCTCTCAGCCGTTTGAAGCTGTGCGATTTTCGCACAGATCGGAATGTCGCCAGCGTGAACAGTTGTGTGAGCCAGTGTTCGCGGGTGCGGTTGCGTTCCAATTGATCTTCGTCAGTTATCGCCAGGTGCGAACAGCGTTCCAGCACCGTTGCGGCGAATAGCCCTGTGCCGGTTCGTGTGAATCTTGCGTCGAGTGTGATCGACTCATACAGTTTCACGCCCCGCACGCCACAAGAAGGTGATTTGTGTTTCAGAATGAAACCATCGACATCTGTGTGATCTGACAGATACTGACACGAGAACCTGTTCATTTTTTGCGCTAAGTGGCGTCTGGTTGTTGACTGGTATAATGCGATGCTATTGTCCCGCTGTACCAGAATAATGCGATCACGCGGCACACCGAGTCCGATCTCTATTTCGGGACAGACCGGGATGATCCTGGCATACTTGCGCAGTGTCCGCACGAACGGGTAGTCGAGGCGGTCACGGTCCCAGCGACAGCGTGCGCCACAGAGACACTTGCTGATGATAACATTCGGCCGTATGAATTTGTTCAAACTTCTCATGATCTGTCAGGATACACAATTTTCACTGTCGAGGAAACAATATGCGCATGCCGCCTGGGTAAGTGCGCGGCGTATGTCCACATGCGCCGCGTCCTACCGGCAGATGTGGACATCTGCCGGGCACTAGTTGTGCTCAGCCTGCCAGGTAATGTCAAGAGAAGTGTGTAAAAAGGTGTATCCATCTTGATTAGGCTACTTTCTTGTTTAACTGTTTGATGATCTTGATCTTTCCATTTGGTCTCTGCCACTTGCTGTTGAAA
>JAGGTI010000094.1 GCA_021163775.1 Candidatus Zixiibacteriota bacterium | reverse complement strand
GGACTGGACAGCGGATCGCCCGGCTTTATCGTGGTCGCTGATGCAACAATCCCCGCCGGTGTACCAGTTCCGGCACTGACGCCGCACGGAATCATCGCTCTTGTTGGCTTGCTGTGTGTTATCGGGACGTTCATGATCCGAAGAAGGTTCATCTGACCCCCCTCTTTTTTTTAGCACACCCAAGCCCCATCCACAGTGGCGGTAGCAATGGTTCTGAAACCTCTTTTTAGATCGACAGTGATGCGGAGTGAAGTGTAGCAAAGGCGTTGTCAGAAACACTGCTAAGCTCAGGTCATGCGCGTTTTTTATTACTTTATGAAACTTCCTAAATTAGATCTGCTATCGATTCCAATACAATAACATCTATTTCCGGGCTTAATTTTTTGAAATCCGAATCCATTGTAACGATGGTTGCCCCTTCCTGCTTTGCTACGGCAGCCAGCAACAGATCCGCTGCACCCATGCCACCGTATCTGCTTCCAATTTCAATGGCAAGTTTATGTAATTGTTCATCCTCGTAGATCACGTTCCATACGGAGTCATGGATCATGTCCAATACCTCCATGGCAACATCATATCCCTCGGTTTTGGCTATCCAGACCAGATGTTCTGTCAAGATTATACGCGGTATCACCAATGGCTTCCCGTCTTCTACATCAAGGAAACAGCGTGTGATTGTTTGGATCGATGGATGGGTCAGTATTCGCTGAACAGACGGATCGTTCAGATTGCGCCAAACCTGATAGATATTGGTGTCAAAAGCGTAAGTCATTTCTACACCGGCATATCCTTTTTGCCTGCTCTGTCGATGTTGCGCTCAAATATCAATGACCTTTTGAGTGTCCCCTCTCCAACAGTCTTGCGCTGGAGGTCAAACACGCTGTGTTTTCGTTTTTTCAGTACAATGGCGTCGCCACTGATTCCTGCAATCAATTTGTCATAAGGACTGATGCCGATTTTATCCTGTAATTCATGAGATAGCAGTATCCGTCCACAGTCATCCACCTGAACAATCTCTGCAACTTTGGATATCATATCATCAGTTTCCTCCAATCTGCGGTCTTTTATTCCCATCTCTTATAAATATTTACATCACGCTCATGGCAGGTGGAAACGTTAATCTGGGTGATAGGGGTGGTGTAACGCTCAACCATCAGTACCACCATCCGCCGCCTCTACCACCCCCACCGGCGCACCAAAGTACAGATACTACACGAACGAGAACGTATACGCCGCAGGATCAGGCTTCACCAGCACGAACGTGGACATCCACGTTGTTCGGGATCAGGACTGGAACGATGGCGATCCAATCCCTGCCGATGTCACAGGCGCAGTCGAGACCGTATCAGTGAATAATGGCGATGTGGGTCCGGTGCTCGTCTGGCACGCCCCGCTTACCCCCGGGCAGTACGATATCGTGATCGATGCGAACCGAAACCGCGTCTACGATGCATCCATAGATGGGCTGGACAGCGGATCGCCCGGCTTTATCGTGCTCGCAAACCCGCCGCCATCGCCGCCAGCAGATGTTCCAGTACTCACCCCGCCCGGAATCATCGCTCTTGTTGGCTTGCTGTGTGTTATTGGTGTGAGCAGGATCAGAAGAAGGTTCGACTGAACCTCTTCCCTCTTTTTACCGATCCATTCAACAACCCCCACCCCCGAGTTACAACGATCGAGTCTGCCAGAATCCAGGGATTGCCTCACCACACACCCGAGAGGTACAGGCATTCTGCCAGATCACGTCAACCATTGCAATATCCAAAAACCCCTCATGTTATCTCATCTCCTTCGTCATGCTCTTCAGATAGACTCTTGATCCTTCTGACTGCCATATCAATAATTTCCGGATCGATCCAGAACTCTGCTGGATTATCTCTGAAAACGCACAGTATCTCGACTGCTTCGCCTATCGTCAAGAAATGCTCACCGACACAGTCTGAAATCACACCAATCGTCCCTTTCACCTCAATCCCAGCGTTCTTTGCAGCCCATCTCCCATCCCTCTCGTTTATCAGGAGCAGATCTGCATTCAACTCCCGTGCAAGCAAGATCGATTCCGCCTCTCCGGTGTGTATTCTATACTGGCTGCAAATTTCACCCACGTAGCCTTCCGGATTTACAACCTCTATCCAGTCTCCGATCTCTTTTTCGATAAGAAACGCATCCATCTTACCAAGAGCGATTCCTTCTGTCACCACCTCCCGGTGTACCGCTCCTGTGATGAATATCTGACCGTACATGGATCGAAGTAGATCGAGCCGATTAATCGTTCCAAAATGGATGAGAGGGGTGGAATCGCCTATGACTATCATCCAAGATCCTCTTCGAGTTCTTCCAGCCCGTACCTCAGATACACACCCCTCTCACCAAGATCCAGAAGAGCCTTTCGCAGGGGAACGCCCATTATGGCTGCAGCTTCCCGGAGCGTTATCTTTTCCTCTTTGTAGAGTGAGACAGCAATTTCAATCTCGTTTTTTCTTTTATACTCCGCAAGAATTTTTCTGAGCCCATCTCTTATGACATCCGAGAGACTTGCATAATATGTGCCTATAAGCCGATCTTCTACCTCGATTTCCAGTTCTTGTGGGAGGGTTATAGTCTTTTTAATATGCATGTTTAAGACCTCTGTTGTACCAGATAGTTATCTAATTTGTGTCTGCGCCTGAAATACGGTGTATATGTTATAGATTTATAGGAATTGTATTCATCATGAATGTTTCGAACAAATTATGGTTCTGATGGTCGATTAGGTCAACACATTCCAAAACGGCGCACCAAAGTACAGATACCGTGTGAACGAAGACGTATACGCCGCAGGCTCTGGCTTCACCCCCGGCACGAACGTGGACATCCACGTTGTCCAGGATCAGGACTGGAACGATGGCGGCCCGATCCCGCCAGACGTCACAGGCGCAGTCGAGACCGCATTCGTCGTAAATGGCGGTATAGCCCCGGTGCTCATCTATCTCGAACCAAACCGCGTCTACGACGCGGAAACAGACGGACTGGACAGCGGATCGCTCTGCTTCATCGTGCTCGCAAACCCGCCGCATCCACCGCCGCCAGCAGATGTTCCAGTACTCACCCCGCACGGAATCATCGCTCTCGTTGGCTTGCTGTGTGTTATTGGTGTGAGCAGGATCAGAAGAAGATTTAACTAATGCACAGGAAATACTTTTTATCCACGCAATGACAAAAGAAGGGCAGAGGTATCATAAAATGCCAAAAACAATCGAGGTTATCTATGAAAAGGGTGTGTTTAAGCCGTTACACAGAGTCGATTTACCTGAGAAGGTCAAATTAAGAATGAGGATAGAATCAGAAGGGTTGTATGAGTTGATTGAGGATTTATCCGGGATGTTCAGCGATGTGAAAGAAGACCCGCTAAAAATTCTGCTGAAGAATAGAAGATAGATGATAGTTTTCGATACTTCGATTTACATAGATGCACTGATTCCAGCGATAGAGAACAGAAATGTTCACGCAAGGGAGATCATCAAAATAACGACCAATAGAGGTTTTGAGATATTTGAGCCGAGAACATTTATCGTGGAACTGGTTGGAGTTCTGAGCAGGTTTAAGAGAAGGGGTGAAGTGAAAAGTGTTCTTGACATCCTGAATTTCGTTAATATTATATCGGAAAATGAAATTTTTGAAGTAGCGTTGGACATAGCTTTTGAGACTCATTGTAGAGCCATAGATTCCTATTTCATTGCAACTTCTGAGCTAACCAATTCGATTCTAATCTCCAACGATAGAATCATGGTCAACAATGCCAAAAAATACGGACTCAAAGCGTATTATCTGATAGATGAAGTGGAGAAAGTTCTGATGGAACTGAGATAAGGAATTATGGATTTGATTTTCTGGGTTCGGTCGAGACCGTATCCGTCGTGAATGGCGGTATAGTCCCGGTGCTCATCTGGCACGCCCCGCTTGTGCCCTGCAGATGTGATATCGTGATTGATCTCGAACCAAACCGCGTCTACGACGTGGAAACAGATGGACTGGACAGCGGATCGCCCGGCTTTATCGTGGTCGCTGATGCAACAATCCCCGGCCGGTGCACCAGTCTCAGTACTCACCCCGATAGGGATCATCGCTCTTGTTGGCTTGCTGTGTGTTATTGGTGTGAGCAGGATCAGAAGAATGTTCAACTGAACCATCCAGCAGCCCCGCGGGCGCTGTGATTACGCTCCAGATCGCAAGCCGGCGGTTCCGCCTCGTGTGATGCCAGCGACGCGTGGACGCACGCTGATGTCAGTGGAAACGGCGCGGTCACCTCCACCGGGCGCTCTCATGATCCTGCAAGCCGCAACCACCGCGATAGAATTGTGACTACGACCCAAGTTTATACGAAACCCTTCTCTTTCATAATCTAATTTATATATCTTCC
>JAGGTI010000108.1 GCA_021163775.1 Candidatus Zixiibacteriota bacterium | reverse complement strand
TTTCAACAGCAAGTGGCAGAGACCAAATGGAAAGATCAAGATCATCAAACAGTTAAACAAGAAAGTAGCCTAATCAAGATGGATACACCTTTTTACACACTTCTCTTGACATTACCAAGGTGTATCACCACACACAAAACCACTTGACAACGGCGGTCCACAAGACTACCTTATGATAGATTTAAACTCATAGAATCGTGCTTAAACTGCCCGTTAATATCTGCACGATCGTAACAAACAAATTCACCCCATCTCCTCACCTTCACTGCCAAGTTTGTTTAACTGATGGATGGAGGACTTATTATGGAGTGAGGTTATCGAATCCCGGAACGGCGACAGGAGTTGTGGTCCGGTATCCGATAACGGGATTGGCAGTCCGCAAGGACCATTGACAGCGCCGAGGTTTCTCTCAGCGTCTGTTAGGTTGGCCGGTTATCCCGAAACATGATCTCAATCACGGTTACCTCAAGGATTCCCCTCAAGAGGTCACCTGTCATCCAGAGATCGTTTCAGAAACCGGACCCCTGAAAAAGGGGCGGCCGATGCTGGTAACATCGGCTGAATTTCCGCAATTTGATTTCCACCGGACGGCCCTTCAAAAGGGCCGTCCGGCCTCGTTTTACCCCACACAGCATGGCTCATGCCCTATACTTATGAACACTATCGAAACAGGAACAAATTTCCGACCTGTCCAAAGTTTTCACAACTTCCGTAAAAAGCTACTGTTGGACAACAGCTTAGCACTCCCCCTTTCAGACACTACCGCAATGGCATCCACCTTGCAATAGATCCACGGAACAACAACACCAAGGCTGGATGGTACATTATGAAAGTTAAATTCGTATTGACGATGGACGACGTTGTAGTAAATGACGAGAACATCGACCAGGTAGTTCTCGACTGGGTCAGCGATGTCAATCAGGAAGAGATTATGGATGTCTCTCATAAGTGGATCAGTACCCAGAATTTCCTGACCCATCGAATGATCGGTCTAACTCGCGTAGGCGAATCGTCATTGACTATTGAACCTATGGAAGAATCGGCAGAATCCGGTGCCTGAACTTCTTAGTCAAGTACAAGCTTTGGCCGACCAGGCAACTGCGAGGGCCGATGAGTATTCCGGATTGATCGGGACTACGAAAGCGTACGTCCTTGACCATTTTGGTGAAACCGGCCTGATTGCCACTTATATTGCGCTGGCAGTGCTCGTACTGTTTGTCGTATCACGACTGGCCAAGCTAACCTTTTCAGCGGTTAAGTACCTGGTGGTTCCGGCGTTGGCGCTGGCTTTCCTGGCGTCGCTGTTCTCGCCCTATTCATTTGCGGCCGCCCTGCCGGTAAGTGTTACTGTTTGCTCTCTGTTCCTCCTATTCAAAGGTTAATAAAGCCCTGTTATAGCTCACCAGGGGCATCCCCCAATATTGTCACCATCCCATAAGCTGTGGCTAAACAACCAATGAATATTGGTCATTCTCATTCTGCAAAAACAAGGTGAAACACCCCAACCACTTACACGATAACATCTTAGGCCCAAATAGCAAAGATGGCAGTCCTCTTGCATAAGACTTATGCATGAATTTAGAGGAACAGGTGGACCATTGAACCAGAACAACTTGTGTATAAATTGTGGGCAGGAACTGATCAGAAAGAATAATACTTCTGTCTGCCTCCGGTGTAATTCTCACCTACTGACCGAATCTGAGATATTCATCGAGACGGACGATCGCGAGGAGTATATCCTTATTGAATGTCCCGGCGCGACTATCTACCGCGAGGGGACTAACGAAGTCGAAGCGGGAGCCAGGTTCATAGATGACAACGACCCTTCACGGGGTTACGAAATAATAGACCATCCCGTCTACTCACCAAATCACGAGAAGAAACGGCGGATCAAATCTGAGGCCTACGGTAACATTCGCCGTTGCCGTGGCTGTCAGGATTTAACGATCCGTATGCGCCGCCAGGAAGGTCCGGATTTTATAGTGCCATCGGTCAAACATCCGAAACGAACCAAGCTCAAACCGGTTAAGTACCGAACCTACGCTTGATTCATATCCCATCAGATTAAAGCGAACCTACAGTATTAGCATCTGAGAATCACAATATTGACCACATTCGCCCCCTATAAATAACAAGACTGTGGGGAGGCACATTAAACTATGACGGATTCACCGTAACCGTTTATCTCTCAATTAGATATAGCACTTTTTTTACTTGCCAAAACGCCACCATAACGGTATAATGTTGTCTGATATGAAGTAGCTATGAGTACTCGCGAGTCGACAAATAGAAACCGGAAAAGCCCGGCCCCAATCTCAGGGATAGTAGACGGCATATTCGCCTCACTGGGTCTGACACAGAAGTATCATGGCTGGATGATGGTATCCAAATGGCCCGAAATTGTAGGCGAACATTACTCCCGACGGAGTCGCGCCTTTCGGTTTGCCGATGGCGTCCTGTATGTCGCGGTTGAAGACGCCGCATGGCGACAGCAGATGGCTATGGATGCCGAAAAGATACTGAAAATAATTCATGACTACCCCAACGGACGGGTAGTCAAGAGTCTCCGCCTGGTACGAGGCGAGAAAAGGACACCGACTGATGTCGACTAAATCAACGGCTAAAAGTAAAGATAATACAGACTCCATGTCAAAAGGCACGGGCCATAGCTACGATGCTACCACTATCCAGGTTCTCAAGGGACTTGAAGCGGTACAACGCCGTCCGGCAATGTATATCGGTGATGTCAGCCAACGCGGACTGCACCACATGGTTTACGAAGTAGTCGACAACTCTGTCGATGAAGCCATGGCAGGTGCCTGCGATAAAATAGTTGTCGAAATTATGGCTGACGGTGGAGCCAAAATTTCTGACAACGGACGTGGCATCCCGGTTGAGAAGCATCCGGAGCAGAAAATTTCAGCGCTTGAAGTAGTAATGACTACACTGCACGCCGGTGGTAAGTTTGATCATGATAGTTACAAAGTTTCGGGCGGCCTGCATGGAGTCGGTGTTTCGGTCGTCAACGCTCTCTCTGAACTTTGTTCAGTTGAAGTCTGCCGCGACGGCAAAGTCTATATCCAGGAGTATAAACGAGGGGCGGCTATAGCGCGGGTCAAAGTGATCGGCAAACACAAGACCACCGGCACGACAGTCACTTTCTATCCTGACCCTGAGATTTTCACCACAACAGAGTTTCGCTTTGGTATTATTGAATCGCGCCTGCGAGAACTGGCCTTTCTCAACCAGGGCCTTAGGATCGAATTATTCGATCGCCGAGAAGACCGCAAACGTGAAGCCAGTTTCTACTACAAGGGCGGTCTTTCATCATTTGTTGAATACATCAATGAAAACAAAACTCCCATTTTCAAAAAACCAATCCATTTCAAGGCAATCCGGGATAGTGTCGAGGTTGAGGTGGCAATGCAGTACAACGACGGTTACAGCGAGTCGGTGCATTCCTATGTGAACAACATCAACACGATTGAAGGTGGTACCCATTTGACTGGGTTCCGCACCGCCCTGACCCGGTCGATCAATAACTATGCTTCGCGCAACAACCTCTTGAAAAAGATGAGTTACAGCCTAGTGGGCGATGATTCAAGGGAAGGTTTGGCCGCTGTCATATCGGCTCGCGTGGTAGACCCGCAGTTTGAAGGTCAGACCAAAACAAAATTGGGTAACTCGGAAGTCAGGGGGATCGTCGAGTCAATCACCAACGAACACCTGGGAGCGTATCTCGAAGAAAACCCTTCGGTCGGCAAGAAGATCGTCGAAAAACTTGTACAGGCGGCTACTGCGCGCGAGGCGGCTCGTAAAGCTAAGGAACTCACCCGGCGCAAAACGGCACTCGACTCGGCGGCACTCCCCGGCAAACTGGCCGACTGTTCATCGCGCGACCCTGAATCGTGTGAAATCTATATTGTCGAGGGTGACTCGGCCGGAGGTTCCGCCAAACAGGGACGTGACCGTCGTTTCCAGGCAATCCTGCCACTACGGGGTAAGATAATCAATGTCGAGAAGGCACGGATAGACAAGATTCTCGGCAACGTTGAAATTCGCGCCATGATCACGGCACTTGGTTGTGGTATCAAGAACGATATGGACGCCGACAAGGTTCGTTATCACAAAATCATTATCATGACCGATGCTGATATCGACGGCTCCCATATCAGAACGCTGATCCTGACCTTCTTCTTCCGCTTCATGCGTGACCTGATCGACAAGGGATATATCTATATCGCTCAGCCGCCGCTGTTCAAAATCAAGCAGGGTAAAAAAGAAGTGTATGCGTACTCCGATGCTGAACGGGAAAAGATTGTGAAGGGCCTGAACGGTAAAGGGGTCTCGTTGCAACGCTACAAAGGCCTGGGTGAAATGAACCCGGACCAGCTATGGAAGACCACGATGGATCCTGAGACCCGGACCCTGCTACAGGTAACGCTCGATGATGCCGCTGAAGCCGATCACCTGTTCGCAACTCTGATGGGCACTGAGATCGCCCCCCGCCGGGAATTCATTCAGCAAAACGCGCAGTACGTGCGAAACTTGGATATCTGATTGAGACCGTCAGTGTTTTGTGGGCAACAGTAAGCAGATACCGTCTTGTCAGTCAATGAGAATATTGCGGATTAAACGGTTTTTTTGCAA
>JAGGTI010000067.1 GCA_021163775.1 Candidatus Zixiibacteriota bacterium | reverse complement strand
GTACGGGTTGACTGGGCCCCCGCCTCCGCGGGGGAGACGGAAAAAAGGCGCGGGGGAGACGAAGTAGTCATCAATACTTCGTTATGTCTATTCGGGTTGTTTGGTCAAGCGTCGTGCCTAAGAACCGCGCCGCCACATTGGCGAATCTGTCCGGTACGTCCGAGACGAAGAACTTGCGCTCTCCAATCACGGGCGGTGATTGCGACATCTTGCTGTTTAATAACCCGGACTCAACCAGCGCACTAAACGCGGCGTGTGCCGTCTCGCGACCGGAGTTGATAAGTGTCACTTTGTCGCCCATGACATCGGCTATCACATGCTCCAACAGCGGATAGTGCGTGCAACCCATGATCAGCGTATCAACGCCAACATCGAGTATTGTCTGAAGGTAATCGCGTGTGATCAGGTAAGTCGCTTCTTTGTCGATATAACCTTCCTCGGCCAATGGCACAAAGAGGGGACAGGCGAGCGAGAATACTTTCAGTTTAGGGTCGATTTCATGAATCACCCGCGCGTACGAGTTTGATGCGATCGTTGCCTGAGTACCGATAACGCCGATCCGACCGTTCTTCGTTTGTTTGACAGCGGCTCGCGCCCCGGGTTTAATCACGCCAATCATCTCGATATTGTAATTGCCGGCGATTTTGTCCAGTGCCACTGCCGATGCTGAGTTGCAGGCGCAGATTATGAACTTGACCTGGTGTTCCATCAGGAACGCCACATCCTGTGCCGTAAACTGGATAATGATTTCTTCCGAGCGGGGACCGTACGGGGTGCGGCCTTCATCGCCGAAATAGATGACATCTTCGCCGGGGAGTATTTCAAACACTTCCTTTGCGACTGTCAGTCCACCGACACCGGAATCGAATATGCCTATTGGTTTGTTCATTGTTCCCGCTCGTTTGTTTAGGCGGCAGATGTGGACATCTGCCAGCCACTTAGGGCAGACGAGGGCGTCTGCCGCTCACTTAACAGCCTGCTAGTTGCTCTCATACTTTGCCTTGAAACGCTTGATCGCTTCGTACAGACCTCTGGCTACTTTTTCCTGGTATTTTTTATTTTTCAGTTTCTTTTCTTCTATTTTGTTTGAAATAAAGGCCGCCTCGATCAACACCGATGGTGTGAAAACCTTGTTGAGCACAAAGAACCCGGCTTGGTCAATACCGCGCGCCGGAGTGTCGAGCCGCCGGCGGAACTCGCGGTCAATCATCTGGGCCAGATCATGCGATTCAGCCTGAAACTCGGTCATAAGCATCTCGCTCAGAATTGACGCTACAGGATCCTGATAGTCGGAATCGATACTTGGGTCATCACTGTCAGAATAACTCTCTCTTAGAAAATAGCTGTTTTCAAGTTGCTCCACAGAGCGGGCCGAGTCGTTGAGAGCGGGGGCGAGGAAAAAGACATTCCAGCCCCGAATCTGTTTCTTGGGTGAGGCGTTGGCGTGGATTGACACAAACAGGTCGGCCCCGGCGTCGTTGGCAATCCTGGCCCGCTGTTCAAGCGAAAGGGTTTTGTCGCGATCTCGGGTAAGGACTACTTTGAGCTGTTTGTCCTTACGAATCAGTTTAGCCAGTTTCTTGGAGATCTCCAGTACGATATCCTTCTCGCGAGTACCGTTCTGGCCGATTGCCCCATAGTCTTTACCGCCGTGCCCAGGATCTATCACGATGACATCGATTTTGTCATCCGGTCCGATAACTGGTCGGTTAGTCGCGGTGTCGAACTGAAAATTAGCGTCCTTGATAGATATCTGGAGCCGAGTCGGGTTGTAGGCGATCTTGTGACTCCAGTCGGTAACATTGCGCCGCAGGCGAATAGAGACCTGGCCAGTGTTGTTTTCGACCTGGTGAACTTTCAGTTGATACATATACTGCGAATTGCGACGCGACAGGATTCGACTGCGATTGATTCTGGCATCGCGAATAGAGACATTAAGCCAATTGCCCTCGGTGACAAAAATCTCGTAAGCCAGTGGTGTCGTTAGATAGATATCAATCAACAAACCGTTAGCTTTGGTCTGAACCGAGAGGTCGGTGACATTGAAATAGTCAGAATCAATCTGAATTTTATTGTCATTCGGTTGCCAGACAATATTCTGCGATGTTACCCTGTCCAGTAATGGCAGGAAAGTAGCGGTCGGGACAAATAACTGACCTCGGTCCAGAATCGCTTCATGAGTCATGTTAAAAGTAGTGTCGTTGAGATTCAAGAATGGTGAACCAATCAGGAGCTTGATGGTAAAATCGGTGTCGCGGTAAGAAACCGTATGGCCGACTATCTCCCAGTCAATGGTCCCGCCTAAAATCCCGGCCAGTTCCGACAGTGAGACATAAATAACATCATTTTCCTCGAGTGATCGTATTTCTTCATAGCCTCCAGCTACGGCAACTTTGATCTTATTAGAAGCAATCGTTGGGACTGCAATTGCCAAGAGTACAATCAAACCTATAGAAATCCTGATAACAGCACGCATAGTTTAGCGACCCATATCTTTTCTAGTTGCCTGTTTCATTCGGCGATCGGCCTCGGCTTTGGCTATCGCCTGACGCTTGTCATATTTCTTACGCCCGATAGCCAGTGCAAGTTCGACTTTGGCCAGTTTGCCCTTAAAATATATGCTGAGAGGAATCAAGGTCATGCCCTGTTGCTGGGTCTTGGCTTCGAGTTTCCGTATCTCGCGCTTGTGTAGCAGGAGACGGCGGGTTCGGGTCGGTTCATGGCTTGTGGCACCAGCATAAAGATAGGGAGAGATATGCAGGCTTTTCAGGTAGACCTGGCCCTTCTCAATAATGGCGTAGGCATCAGCCATCTGAACCTTTCCGTTTCGGAGCGACTTAATTTCGGTTCCTTTCAGTTCGATACCGGCCTCTATAGTCGTCGAAATATGGTAGTTGTGCCGAGCCTTGCGGTTGCGGACTATTATTCGGAATTTTCCCGTATCCTGTTCCATCAAAACAGAGTAGGGCAAGTGGGTGGTTGGAGCAACCAAAAAGCCAAGTGGGCAGTTTTTGATCTTTCGGTGTTATTGGGAAGACGAAATCTGGTTTTGGAGCTAATAGCTCAGCAATCTTATGACGATAACGGTACAATAGTTAGACTTTAGGTGTCCCTATATCAATGGTGAGGTACCGGAGGGTGGAGTGCAAAGCAGAGATTTGAGCAAGGCGGGTCATACTATTCTTATCGTTGATGATGAACCTGCGGTGATTACGATCCTGGAGAAGATTTTGTCAGCTGATGGGCATACTGTTCACAGTGCTACCAGTGGCCAGGAAGGTATTAAAAAAGCCAAGGCGGTTATACCGGATTTGATCCTGATGGATGTCCTGATGCCTGATATGGATGGCTATGAGGCGACTGCCCGAATTAAGGCTCTACCTGATATGTATGATATACCGATCATATTTTTGACCGGAAAAGCGGCGTCCGATGACGGAGGACGTTCGTTTGCTGTCGGTGGGGCGGCTTATCTCCCTAAGCCGTTCAAAGAACAGCAGATACGCGATGTGGTCAATTTGGCCATGAAGAGGGCTATCAAAATTTACTGATTCTGTTAAGTTAGATAACAAAACTGTCGATCTACATTTGTAGCAAGCGACTAATAGAAAGACGGTGTAAATACGTGTCCTATAAGCTAAACATCCCAGGTACCCGAGTCCTCGTTATTGATGACGAGTCTGAAATCACGGATATTGTCGATGCTTTCCTCACTGAGGCAGGCTATGTCGTTGCATCGGAAAATAACCCAGCCAACGCTATCAAGAGAGTGAGTGAGTTTAAACCCAACGTCATTTTACTAGATATTATGATGCCCGGTATGGATGGTTACGATGTTTGCCAGCAGATCAGGCAACTTCCGGACATGGCACATTTGCCGATCATCTTTCTGACTGGCAAGGATAGGGTTGATGATATGGGGCGTTCGTTCAAAGTTGGCGGTGATATGTTTATCAAGAAACCGTTCTCTTGTGAGCGGTTGTTGGAGATTGTTAATATTGTAGTGATGTCGACTAATGCACATTGAACTTATACGAGAAGGCGGATCTGAAACAATTCCGCCTTTTTTTGTGGACAAAAATAGTGCGGTGCACTATATTGTGGGAAACATAAAGTTATGCGAATAGTAAAAAGATATAGTAATCGGCGTCTGTACGACACCCAGGCAAGTCGAACCATTACCCTGTTCGACCTGGGGCGCTTGATCCGTGAGGGTCATCAAGTGAAGGTAATCGAATCGGCAACTGATAAGGATATAACCGTAGAAGTGCTGGGTAGAGTCATGTTGGCGGAAACGAATCGCACCAGCAACTCAAATGATACCGAGGATTTTCTGAGAGAACTCATAATTACTGGAGGTGACAAGTCTATGTCGATCCTAAGAAACACCATACTGGCTTCAATCGGAGCTTTACAGGTTACCAAAGCCAAGGCCGAGAAGATCATTGATGAGTTGATCAAGAAGGGCGATCTCGACAAATCTGATCGCAAAAAGGCGGTCATGGAGCTTTTGGAGAAGGCTGAGAAATCTACCGCTGACATGCGTACCAAAATCACAAAAGAGGCCGAGAAAGCCCAGGAAGAGGTATCCAAGTTTGCCTCTGGACTCAGTTGGGCTACGCAGGATGATTTCAAGAAGCTAAGTGCGAAAGTCAAGCAACTCGCCAAGAAAGTGAAAGATCTGGAAGATAAGTAGGGTTTGCTGAATAATTCATTTTCAGCTATTCAGCAGGTCGGAACCAACCAACCTGCGGTTGCCTTGCGGTTCCGACATTGACATTTCTCAGACGTTTTATTGTAGGTCGGTGTTCCGACGTCCCGACAC
>JAGGTI010000027.1 GCA_021163775.1 Candidatus Zixiibacteriota bacterium | reverse complement strand
AAAGGGCGCTTACCCCCCCGCGAACCGGCGTAATCATCATAGATCGCACTCAGGTCAAGACCACGAACAACATCCATGATGAAATACGACAGATCACCCTCCGGAAGCCATTCCTTCATGTCAGGCGGCAAAAGAAACAGTTGATCCGGATTGTACTCTCGAAAATGTGTCTTCTTGTTCATGACACAATTCTAATACAATTCTATAACTACTCAAAATAATTTAATTAAATCAAGAAACGGAGGTTCTCCGACAGACTGCTAGAATCACCACAACCGACGCAAGAACTACAAGGATCGTGACCCTGGCAAGTCTGTGACTTCCTCCCGCATCCTGAAATGTGAACGGTTCTCTAGAATGCACGCTCATGCCCCCTTGTTGTTGCTTGGTTTTGGTACATCCAGTGCCACCCAATTTGAACCGGGTAGTATGGCTTGATCGAGTGCCCTAACGACTCGAACAAGGGGTGCTGTAGTGCGGTCCCGATGTTCTGAAGTGCATCAGTCACGCTAGTAAGACTAGCACTGGCATACAGATCCCAGTGAAAGCGAAATTGGGGGCCGCCGTCGGGTGTTGCGCCAAAGAACCTGTCGATGTGCAACCCTCCGCTACCTGGTCCCCGACCGGCGAAGCGAATGTTAACGCCGGGATATTCTTCTGCATTCGGTGTCGGGTGCTCCTTTGGATCTAGAATACTCGTTCCGTCAACCGTGAAATGCTCGTCCGATAAAAGACCAGCTTCTTCCGCCTGAGAAACAACAGCCGAGGAAAACGCTCCGGCCAGATCAGACTCCAGAAAACGATCACGGTTCTTCGTAAACGTCGAATGATCCCAAACCATATCATCCATCGACAAACCTACAAACCAACGAAAAAGCATGTTGTAATCCAACTGTTCCATCAGCATTCGCTCACTGCGAATCGTGTACAATACCTGAAGCAGTAAGGCTCGAAGAAGACGTTCTGGCGCTATCGAAGGTCGACCGGTATGGGAATACATCAACGTCAACTCACCTGATAAACCGGCCAGAATCCTGTCTACCATCCGACGAATTGAACGCAATGGGTGGTCATCAGGAACACGGGATTCCAAGGATACATAACTGAACATCGCCTGCTGATCATTATCGGTGCCGCGCATCTTAAGAACCTTTCGATGGAGAGTTATTCTACTCCCAAAGGATACACGGATAATCCATTATATTCAGCTAAAAAACAATGAGTTTTTCAACGGCCTGTTAGGTGTGGCGGATTGCCGGGGAATGAAATCGGTCAGTTGCTTTGATCGAGGGATTTTAGCAGCTTGGGATTCAGTAGTCCAATAAACTTCTAATCTATACACTATTGGTCTCGATATTGGCATTGTACCATTAACTACTTTCCTTTTTTTGTGTAAACCATTACATTCACTTCGTAAATTATGTCATCGTGTAGCAAAAAACGCATTGGATGGACGAAATAGGTGTATCATGAGATGTCTTCAGGCCATTTGCTAAACTCGAAGCAATCTCTTATGATACTGTTTGGAAAATCTAGGATGCCTTGGCGATATGCAATTGACCTAATGAGAACACACTTGAATGTGGCATAGTAAATCAACATTCATTACAGTCTTGTCCCTTGTTGTCGCTTTATGCGGATTCGGGTTGAATTCCGTTACAGCATTTGAGAGTAGCCAACCACAGGAATTAGCAGAGAGTCATAATGATGCCATAGTCGTCAATAACACCGAATTCCGCGTTCCATCCCACGTATCAATTCAGATAGATCCACCCATACTAACATTGCTTGCCGCTGACACAGGCAGTTTCAAGTTAGAGATACTCATTGATACAACCGTTGATGTTAATGGGAGTAGATTATTCTGGGATCAAGAAGCAGAAACTCCGGCGACAGTCTGGTTATCTGTGCATCGTGGGTGTGGAATCACTTTCGCACACAAAAAAGTTCCCTCAAGGTCAGGGCGTCACACTCTTGTCAAATTTGAGCTTCCCGAGGAAGGTAATCCACGAATTTTGACAGCGTATGTAAACTACTCTGTTGATTCCAGAATCACCGCCGGGACGTACTATATTTCTTCAGATGTACTCGCGGAGTTGGTTACCGATAGCGGATTAAAAGTGCAGGATGTCGGTTTCATCAGAAGCCCTTTTGAAATCGACACCCATCTTGAAACCAAGTTACTGATGTTATTCTTTGTAGCTATAGCGATTTTCCTATTTGTTGTCGAGTGGGTGCGGATTGATGTGGTTGCCATTCTGATGATGGTATTGCTTCCGGAACTTGGATTGCTCAGAGCTGGGGACGCGTTCCGAGGGCTCAGCAGTAACGCTGTTATTGCGATTATTGGTGTCATGATAATAAGCTTTGGACTTAATCGAACAGGTTTGGTCAATCGCATTATCCAGCCTCTCCTGAGTTTGGTCAGAAGGGGAGAATCCCAGCTGGTCGTTGTTTTCTCTATGCTCATTGCCGCCATTTCGAGTGTGATGCAAAATACGGGGGCGGCGGTACTTTTCCTGCCTGCCATCAGATTGGTTGCTACCCAGGAACTCAAGATTCACATATCACGCATTCTCATGCCGATCGGTATGGCCGCGATTCTGGGTGGAACACTAACAATGATTGGTACTAGCCCCCTGATTCTACTCAATGACATACTTCCCGAAGGGATGCCTAAGTTCGGCTTCCTCGAACTGACACCTATTGGCATCGCCTTGGTCATTGGTGGCATGGCCTATCTGTCCACCATCGGAATGAAAATGCTGTCCAAACAACAGGTAAGTCCGATCGGTAAGGATGAGAACGATGGTGGGGTTGCTCAACCGGGGATTGCTGGCAATTACCCTAATATCAATGGCCCTTTTGAGATACTGTTTCCCGAGAATTATCTGCCCAAGGATAAGCCACAGGAAATTGCGGATATTCGTCGACAGTTTATGGTTAATATTGTGGCTATGTCAAGACCGGGAGAATCGATAGACATAGCCCCTCATCCGAGGAAGACAATTGGGGCCGGAGCTGGAATATGTGTCTATGGGCCCAGAGCAAACGTCGAGAGATTTGCCAAAGAGTATGGACTTATGCTCTTGAAGAGACCCATTGTTTTCAGGAAGAATTTATTTAATCCATCTTATGCCGGTATTGCCGAGATGATCATTTCTCCACGATCAGGACTCGTTGGAAAGTGCATAAGGCAAATCCGCTTTCGTGAGACGTATGATGTAAACGCCTTAGCCCTTCATCAGAATGGAACAATATATTATCGGGCATTGGCTGACCGATCTCTGAAGTCTGGTGATGCTGTTCTCATTCATGGGACTTTGGAGCAAATCCAGTCCCTGAAGGAGCACCATCAGAACTTCATTATTGTGTCACCTGCCAATATTGTAATCCACAAGCCGGATAAGGCCAAATATGCTCTCATCAGTTTTCTGATCGCTCTTGCCTTAATGATGGTTTCAAGTTTCTATTACCAAAGTTTACCGTACAACCCTATTCCTTTGGCAATTTGCCTGATGGTGGGAGCCCTGGGGATGATTGTCACAAAAGTTATGACAATCTCGGAGGCATATCGAGCCATTGACTCGCGGACAGTGTTTCTGCTCGGCGGACTCATTCCCCTAGGTATGGCTGTTAGCAAGACGGGGACAGCTGCATGGTTGGCAAAGGGAATCGTTATCGGACTGGGGAGTTTTATGTCGCCCTTGACGCTACTCATTGTCCTGGCGGTTATAAGTTGTGCCCTCACTATGGTTGTATCAAACGTGGGTGCCTGCGCCTTACTAGTTCCGCTGGGAATATCTCTATCCAACCAAATTGGGGTGGATCCTCGGGTTGCGGCAATAGTTGTCGGCATAGGAGTTTCCAATTCCTTTATTCTTCCAACACATCAGGTAAATGCTCTATATATGGGTCCCGGAGAGTACCGCACAAAAGACTATCTCAAGATAGGCGGTGGTTTGAGTATTGTCTATATCGTGATCTTGGTAACAGTAACATATCTATTTTATCTATAGGTTTTAGATGCCTCCCCTGTACGTCGTCAGACAATTCGGACATCTGTTACCATCGGATACCATTTAGTAATGGAGGTGAGTGTTCGCGTAACTCGTCGTCCTATAATGGAATCGGTTGAAACTGATTGGGATGGCGTCGATTGAATAAATTGGGGTGAGAGGATTTGAACCTCCTCCGCCACGTTGTCTCCCAATTTAGTGGGCGGCAGACGCCCTCGTCTGCCCCAAAACCTCGTGGCGCACGGGGGCGTACACTACGCACAAAAATATCGGGTTGCAAGCAACCATGACCTACGAAGATTCTGCCGGACACAGAATTATCATCGGAGGGGCAAACGGACATCTGCCGCCCACTCAATTAAGCAAGAACACTACTTGACAGGCCGCTGATCTGCCCGCACTTTGGACACACATTGTTTCGGTGCCGCCCATTGGGGGCGGATAATAGGGAAGACGGTGTAATTCCGTCGCAGCCCCGCTACTGTGAAGGCTACTCTCGCGGCCTGACGCCACCTGTCGAATTGATGGGGAAGGCGCCGCTGAGGGGTTTGAAGCCCAAGCCAGGAAACCTGCCGAGACTTCACATCATCGCTTTTCCGGTAGCGTGGGCTGCCAGGTCAGGTTTTTCGCGCCCAACCGGTCAAGCAAGGAGGCCATCATGCGGCGCGCTTTTTTTGTCTTTCATTTTTGCGTCATGCTGGTTGCGACGGGGGCGATGGGACTCCGTGCGCAGTCGGACACCACAATTGAATCAGAACCTTTTCATCTGAGTGACACTATCGTTGTTACTGCCAACCGGTTTATCTCTCCCATCCGAACAATCGGTAGTGCTATCACGATCATCACTGCCGAACAGATAATTCAAAGCCAGGCGGCG
>JAGGTI010000010.1 GCA_021163775.1 Candidatus Zixiibacteriota bacterium | reverse complement strand
TGTTGCGGCCATGGTTGGGGGGGCATGGGCTAATGAGTTTGCCGTGTATACTCCCGATTGGGCCGCTCAGGTTCAAGTAGCGGCGCCTGTTGCAGGCGAAAATCAGGCCGGGGGCTCTTTTATTGTAGATTCCAGCGGCAACACCTATGTGGCCTTTACAGAAGACGGCAATATCGAGGTGCAAAAGATAAACGCCGCTGGTGTATGGCAGTGGACAAATACCGGTGTCGTTGCACTTAATGTTGCAAACGCCTTAACGTCGCCTACCATCGTTGATGTGGGCGGTGGCTATATTGTAGTCTCCGGCTATGATGCTACTGCAGGTGCACTTTATGCGCAGAAGATAAATTCCGCCGGTTCACTTCAGTGGGGTGGTGCAACACCGCTTGGTGGCGTTACAGTACTTGGTGCTGGCGTAGCAACCCCGCCAAAGGCAGTATACGACAATGCCAATGGTGTTTACTATGCTTTTCTTAGCGCAGTTGCCGTTAACAATAAAGTTCAAGGTGTACGTATCTCTACTACCGATGGAGCAAAAACCACGGGTGCTGCGGCTAAGGACATGGTTACTTGCACCGTAGCTACAGCGTCGCTGTGCACAGTTACTGCGGCTGCGCCTCCTGGTGCCTATGACCCGGATCTTCTGGCCGTGGTCGCTGGCTCCAATGCACTTATTGTGATAGCTGCTGAAAATGGGGACAATGACCTCGATGAAGCCGATGATGCATATATTCATGCCCGTTTTATGGATCCTGCGGGAACGGTTTCTGCAGATGTGATCTTGCACTCCGACGGAACCTTAGGGGCAGCGATCACGGATATTCGAGCGACCACGGATGGCGCAAATGGCGCTATGGTGGTAGCCTCATGGCGCACAGCAGCAGCTGTAGCTGATGCCATAGGCATAAATGGAGTCAAGTCAAATGGAGCTACGTGGAACGGAACTGCTCTTCTTACTGCATATATTGCGCAAGCAGCTAATGTTGCTCTCTATGATGCAGCCTTCGTAGAAGAGGGCAGTGTAGATTATGTAGCAGTGGCCTATACTGATGCTACTGATACTATATTACAAAAGAAGAAGATTGGTTCTTTGGCCACGACCTATTTTCCGGCAAAGTGGGCTACTGGATTTAATATTGCTACTGGCGCTCTGGAGGTAAACACTCGTATAGCTGATGCCGGAAGCGGTCAGGTGGCTTACTCCTATGTCGATGTTGCAACAGGCAATGATGTCCATGCCTCTATTGTAAAAAATAATGCTACAGGTACAGCAGGAGCCTTGGTGTTTGCTGATACGACCATCGATAGTAATTCTGGTGGTACCCTCACCGAGGCAGGGATTAAGGCCATAGCTGGCACCTCTTATTGTGTGTGGTTGGATGACACAAGCGATGACAGCTATCAGGCCATTAAATTCCATAATGAGACTAAGATAGACATTGTAGATGGCACTCAGCCATTGATCATTGTTTCGCCGGATCCGGCTATTTTGTCCTTTGATACAGGCGGAGCCGTCCAAGTAAAGGACCAGTGGAAAAATTTAGGCGATTTGGATGCTAGTAGTATTGTTGTCAATTACTATCTGGCAGCCTCTGCTGATGGTACTTGGGGCAATATCACTACCAAGCTCCTTTTAGGCAGCCGTACCATCTCTTCCCTTGAGGCCGCTAAAGAGGAAAGCTCAGCTGTAACCACTGATCTTACTATTCCAGCAAACAACTCTGTAGGTAGTGCGAATACCTATATCTTTGCTATTGCCAATGAGTCTGCTTATTCGACTGAGGCTGTCACAGATTCTGATGGTGACGGCGCTGCTGGCAATACTGCACTCGATAACAGCCAGAGCAAGTCGATCAGCATCACAAATGCCAATTTAATTCCTTTTGCCGGCGCATTTACCATCCTTACTACAGGCTCAGCCGACATGGGTGCCGCGATTCAAGTCCAGGATAAGAACCAGAATACTGGTTCCGTGGATGCCGGTGAGTTTGTGGTCAAGTACTATTTGGTCTCAAATGCCAAGGCAGATCCAAACAATAATGGCAATCTTGCTGACTCCGTGATTGGCGTAAATACGTTGGCTTCTTATGGAACCCTTATAGGCTCACGTACTGTCACTAGCCTTGCGGCTGGTGCTATAGAAACAGCCACTGTCGACCTCACCCTACCCGCTACGTTTAACTTTGAGGCTAATGCTCAGCCTTGGATTTATAAGTTCATCGATGGTGATAAGGTAGTGAGTGAAACTGTTGAGATCGATAACGTAGACAATACTCCAAATAGTGGGTGCGTCCGTATGGCCGCTAAGTTCTTGAATGTGGCCAATTTAGAGATGACTGCAGTAACTGTTGATAAAGCTGTTGCCAACCCACTTGATAACATTGTGGTAACAGATGTTGTTACGAACAATGGACAGAAGGCGGCTGAAAACCTTACTGTCAAGTACTATCTGGTAACAAACAATTTGGCTATTGGTAACCTGGTTACCGCTATGACGGTTAATGGGGGAGCTGTTAATGTAGCTACTCAAGCACAACTTGAGGCCAATGGCTCCTACCTTGGGGAGCGTACTATTGCGAGCCTTAATTATATTGCAGGCAGTAACACAGATACTGCCACTACTACATTAACCTTGCCTTCAAAGGCAACTAACGCTTCTTATGTTATTGCCATAGTCGATCCTGAAAATGCTGTTTTAGAGATCAATGAACTGGACAATATTGATGCTGATAATGCTGCTGCTGGTCCAACCTATGGCCAGATTACAGGTGCCTCTGGCGCGATAGCTGTATCTGGTAAGGCAGACCTCATTGTCCAGGCAGTAGCTACTGATAAGCTTCAGGTGTATACTGGAGAATTCTTGACTCTTACCTTCAGCATAAGCAATCAGGGCGGTGCCAATGCTGCTGCAAGTGTAGCCTACTTTTACCTTTCTGCTGATGAGACCTATGATGCAACCGATGTCTTCCTAGGCAGTCAGGTAGTGAGAGATCTACCTATAGCTGGTCCTACAACAGTGACCTATACCGGTAATGACGCCCCGATAGTGATGATCCCGGCCTCTATATCAGATGGTACATATTACTTGATCATTGTAGCCGATGCTACAGAAATGGTTACCGAGATAGATGAGACCAACAACTCCAAGGCCTCTGCAGCGATTACCGTTGGTGAAGTTGCCGTACTTACAGCTACTCCCACCTCAGTAAGCATTGCCTCTGCTGGAGGTACTGCTGATGTTGCCATCGGTGGTGGGGCAACTCCATACAGCATCGTGACTCAGCCCGATGCTGGAGTAGCCACGGCTACGCTGGTTGATGCCACACTGACCGTCACTGCTGTTGCTGACGGGTCAACCTCTGTGGTGGTTAAGGACAATTCCAGTCCTGCGCAGACGGTGACGATTCCGGTCACGGTCAATATAGGTGGCGCCCAGAATCCGCCAACTGAGACCAACGTCGGTTTGTGTGACGCAGCCTGCCAGGCCAGTGCTCCTGTGACTGCTACCGGCGTGGACTTCAGCTACACTGAAGGAGTTACCATCCTGGTAGGTGCCATGGATGCGACTTTCACCCAGGTTTGGTGGTTGAATAGCAGTTGCGAGTACACCACAGACTATGCAGAGGCTGCAAGCGGTGAAACGGCTCTGTCCTGCTCCGTGGACGCACCGGACGATGCAGCGTGGTTGTTCTGGTTTGTGACTGCAGAAGACCTTGATACTCTCAACTGGGACACCGGCGCTTACGAGCTGCTGTTCTATTCGTTGGATTAGTAATGGAAAAATGAAACCAGGGCTATGCGTAAGCAAGGCCCATAACAGCTAACACAGAGGGCGGGTGGAAACACCCGCCCTTTTTTTGATGGGTTCATAAATGGACGTTACTATATCTAAAAATGGAGTTCCAACCAGGTTAACAGAAGAAAGATGGCTACATATAGTAGAAAACCATGACGATGTAGCAGGATATTATGATGAGGTACTTAATACAATAGAAGAACCCGATTATGTCATAAAAGGGTATAGAGGTGCGTTTATTGCCTTAAGGAAAGTAACCGAAAGAAAGTTCTTAGCTGTTGTTTATAGAGAGACCAGTGAGGAAGACGCATTTATTATAACTGCTTATTTTACAAGTAAATTAAAGTTGGAAGAGGAGACAATAACATGGGAGAAACAGCTTTGAGGAAGGATAGCTTGCAGGAAATTTTTAAAATGACGCCTTATCTCCTTAAATTGCCTCAGAAAAAAATGTGGATTGACTATGACGAAGAAGCAGATGTTCTTTATATAAGCTTTAAGCGACCTCAAAAGGCGTCAGATTCAGAGATGTCAGATAATGGAGTTCTTCTCAGGTATAGAGGAACAGAGCTGATTGGGATAACTATTTTAGAGGCGTCAAAGAGATAGGGATGGGCTGGGTAGAGCGTAGCGAAACCCAACAATTAACTGAGACAGTCATTAATGTTTAGTAACCGTTCACGGGTTCAGAGGCTCATGGTTCAAAAGATGAACATCGAACATCGAACATCCAACATCCAACATCGAATGAGAAGAGAAAAAAACTTATGGCTGCTAATTATTGCAGGAAAAGGGATATTATATACTTCAGCCTTCAGCCTAAATGACTGACATCTGAATGCTCGGTATTGGATGTTTGTTTTTCATTCGATGTTGGACGTTCATCTTTTTGGGACGGGCTACGGGACGTAATTTCTCAATAAGTCCGGGCAATTCATATTTTGCGACTATCCAATGGATTCCGCCTCGGTTTTCACCGGGGTGACGCGCCGGAATGACAGGCGCTCATACCCAATCGTCATTCCCGCGAAGGCGGGAATCCAGTGACTGTTACCCAGACTTATTGAGAAGTTACTTTGAATGTCTATAAGGCGCAGGTTCCCTATTGAGCCTGTAACAGCTCCTGCAAAAGGTCCGGCGGAATTCTCACCTATAGCGAATCCTGGATCTAATCGTTATCAGTATCCGGCGTGCTTTT
>JAGGTI010000117.1 GCA_021163775.1 Candidatus Zixiibacteriota bacterium | reverse complement strand
AGAACAGGTGATAACAATTGCTTGTTAACTTGTCCACTTAACGGGGGGAAGCTCATTGCCAAAACAAAGTGTTCGGCAGATGTCCACATCTGCTGGATTGTTGGGTTTTGTCGGGTTTCTCCAGGCGCTGGCGCGCCTGTCGGAACGCCGACCTACAAGACTGAAATCGTCGGGCCTCAAGTGGGCCCGACCTACAAGAACTGACACCACGCAAAGACTACAAGATTCATATCTGATTCAGCTGGCCTTCGGCGAAACCTTCATAACGCTAACGCTGGTGGGTGTTGATTCTCAAGATGAAGGTAATCCCGAATCGCCGCTTGCTCGCTATGTGTTCGTTCACTACCATTACTACCGTAACCTCGAACCAAAAACAGAGATTTGATAATGGCTGAGAAGTTCATCTTCAACATGTACGGCGTCAACAGATTCTATGGACAGAAACAGATATTAAAAGATATCAGCCTGAGCTTTTTCCCCGGTGCCAAGATCGGTATTGTTGGCGAGAACGGTTCCGGCAAGACCACGGTTTTGCGCATTATGGCTGGTCTCGATACTGAGTTTCAGGGACACGCCGAGATAACGCCCGGTTTTCGAGCCGGTATAGTGGAGCAGGAACCGCAACTTGATCCGGAACTGACTGTACGTGAGACAATTGAATCGGCGTTCGGAGAAACCAAAGCTCTGCTTGACGAATACAACGGTCTGGCTGAAAGTATGGCTGATCCGATGGATGACGACCAGATGCAGAAAGCAATGGACCGGATGGGTGTGCTTCAGGATAAAATCGACACGGTCGATGGCTGGAATCTTGACCAGTCGATGAATGTGGCCAGCGACGCGCTTTTCCTTCCTGATGATGACCGCACGGTTGAGACATTGTCGGGCGGTGAGCGTCGTCGGGTAGCGTTGTGCAAAATTCTATTGGAGCGGCCTGACTTACTCCTGCTTGATGAGCCGACGAACCATCTGGATGCCGAGACGGTCAACTGGCTCGAAGAACAACTGCGTGAGTATCCCGGCACAGTCATTATTGTCACACACGATCGGTACTTTCTCGACAATGTTACCCAGTGGATTCTTGAACTGGATGGCGGTCGCGGGGTTCCGTGGGAAGGTAACTATACTTCATGGCTGGAGCAGAAATTATCTGGATTGGCGGCCGCTGAGAAGAAACAGTCGCCGCGCGCTCGCGTACTTGAGCGAGAACTATCCTGGATTCGCATGAGTCGTGGTGATCGCAACGAGATGGCAAGGTCTCGTATCCGAGAATACGAACAACTGGTTGCTCGCGAGACGGCCAGAACCAAAGCGGACTCGGCTGTAATTCAGATCGCACCAGGACCGGATTTGGGCAATCAGGTGATCGAGTTTCATGACACTAAGATGGGTTACGATGAACGCGTTTTGTTTGAAGACTTGTCGTTTAATATCCCGCGGTCAGCGGTGGTTGGTCTGGTCGGACCGAATGGTACCGGCAAGACGACCCTGCTAAAACTAATTACCGGTGACCTCAAACCGATGAGTGGCGAGACAGTGATCGGCCAATCAGTGAAGTTCGCCTTTGTTAATCAGGAACGGGACGCTCTCAAAGATGACCTAAGCCTGATTGAGGAAGTCGGCGGCGGAGTAGACGAAATTACTATCGGTAACCGATCAATTCCTATTCGTCAGTATTTGTCACAATTTGGATTCAAGGGCGCGTCGCAACAAAAGAAGGCTAACGAACTTTCAGGCGGCGAACGAAACCGCTGTCTGCTGGCTAAAGTCTTAAAAGTCGGTGGTAATCTGTTGTTGCTCGATGAGCCGACTAATGACCTTGATGTCAATACTCTGCGTATGCTTGAGGAGGCGATCCTTGATTTCTCTGGATGTGTGTTGGTGATCAGCCATGATCGGTTTTTCCTCGATAGGATTTGCACTCACTTGTTGGTATTTGAAGGCGAGCGGAAAGTGCACTGGTTTGAAGGTAATTTCTCAGCTTATCAGGATTGGCGAGTCAAGACTTTGGGCGACCGAATGTTTGAGAACCGCCGCAACAGGTACCGGACGATAACTAAGGCATAAGTATTCGCGTGGTGTTGGGCGACTCTGCCCGGCACTCCACGATGTGTCCGGAAGATGTCCACATCTGTAGGACACACCGTTCATCTGTTCGTCATTCCCGTGCAGACGGGAAGCCATGACCACCGAACATCGCTAAAACCGAACATTGCCACTACGAGCCAGAGCACCAAATGAGACGTCTTGCTCAACTACCCGATTCCGCCTCTGGTAAGATGAACGTGGACATGGACCCCCGTCTTCACGGGGGTGACTGAGAAAGAGTGGAAGTGACAGGAGGGACATTTTCCTTGTGTCCCAAGGGCAGGTCCGTCTTCGAACCCGCCACTGTGTCAGGTTGCAAGCAACCTGACCTACGTATTCTTGACTGGCAAGATATCAGATTTCTTGCACTAACTCCTCCCAAACCTACTCTTCCATCTTTGACCGCGGGGCGAGCATGTTCTCTGGGGCCAGAAGTTTGTCCAGTCCTGCTTTGGTCAGTAGCTTTCGCTCAAGCACCAATTCGTACACACCGCGACCGGAGTCCAATGCTTCTTTGGCCAACTTTGAACATATTTCGTAACCGAGGATCGGGTTAAGCGCTGTGATAATTCCAATGCTCTTGGTAACATAGAGGCGACAAACCCGTTCGTTGGCAGTGATGCCATCGATACAACGAAACTTGAATGTTGCCATGCCATTCTTGAGCATTTCGGTCGATTCGAATATCGATTGAGCTATAATCGGTTCCATGACGTTCAGCTCAAGCTGACCGGCCTCAGCGGCCAGAGTGACTGTCAGGTCGTTCCCGATTACTTTGTAAGCAATCTGGTTGACAACTTCCGGTATAACCGGATTGACTTTGCCCGGCATAATTGATGAACCCGGTTGTCGGGCCGGTAAATTGATTTCGTTGAAGCCAGCTCGTGGACCGGACGACAACAGGCGCAGGTCGTTGGCTATCTTGGATAATTTGACCGCCAGTCGTTTGACCGCCGAAGAATACATTACAAAAGCTCCGGTGTCCTGAGTTCCCTCCACCAGGTTTGGTGCCAGTTGCAAATTCAAACCACTCACCTCGCGCAGGTGTCTCAGGACGCACTCGGCGTAGCCGGGTACGGCATTGATACCGGTGCCAATAGCGGTGCCGCCCAAATTGATTTCGAGAAACAATTCGGCGTTAGCGTCGAGCCGAGTAATTTCTTCGCCGAGGGTTGAAGCATATGCTTCGAACTCCTGCCCGAGAGTCATCGGTACGGCATCCTGAAGTTGTGTGCGCCCCATCTTGATAATGTTCTCGAACTCGATTGCCTTGGCTCGGAACGAGTCGACCAGTTCACTCAGCACCGCGGTTAGATCGCGATTACTGGCAATCAACGCCAGATCAAGCGCCGTGGGGTAAACATCATTTGTCGACTGTGACATATTTACATGTATATTCGGATGACAGTATTTATACGAACCGCGCGTATGGCCTAATATTTCCAGCGCCCGGTTGGCAATTACTTCGTTGGCGTTCATGTTGGTCGAGGTACCCGCACCGCCCTGGATCATATCGACCACGAAATGGGTGTGGAACTTGCCGTTGATAATATCCTGACAGACTTCTTCGATAGCGTCAGCAATCGGCTGTTTGAGTAGTTTCATTTCAGCGTTAGCCCGAGCCGAAGCCAGTTTGACCATCGCCAGGGCGTCGATCAGAGCAGGAAAGTGGTTAATCGGTATACCGCTGATCGGGAAATTATGGAGGGCACGTAAAGTCTGAATGCCGTAGTAGTACTCGTTGGGAACATCGAGGTCACCCAACAGGTCGTGCTCTCGACGCGTTTCACCAGAGACATATTGAGCCGCGACATTGGCCACCTGGCTCGAAGCCTGTCGCATTCGGCGTGAGATGACCTTAGCGACACTGGCCACCATCTTAGGGGCGATCGACGGTTGTTGGGTGCAAAGCTGACGAAACGTGTCACGAGATATTTTCAGGAGGGTTGACTCAATGAGGGTTCGAGCCGAAGTCGAATGAGGGTAGTCATCGAACATCGCTCCCTCACCCAGAAAATCATATTGGCCAAAAAAGGCCAGACGCTTTTCGGCTCCGAAAGTTGTTTTCTTGAATAGCTCTACCTGTCCGGTGTGGATAATCCACATATTGTTTCGTGGACTATTTTCAACGAACAGCAGGCTGTCGGCTTCGTAGTTTGCGACTTCAACCGCGCCTGCGATGAGATTGCGTTCGGCTGTGTCGAGGTCGGCAAAAAGGTCTACCTGGGCAATCAAGTTTTTGATCTCTTCTATGTTCATTTATCTTCCTTATTTAAGTAACCTTGAGACAAGGTACTTTGTCGCGTCAGGTGATGCAACAACATCCGGCTGGCAGGGTAAAGATTAGCTGCTGAATGACGAAATATATAGTAAACAGTGTGATGAGTGTGTGATAGACGTCTGACGATGCGGGATTGAAAATGCAAATTACCGGCCATACAGAGAAGAAGAGTGAGTATTACGACAACATCTATGCGGCCGGATACGATACACTTCGCTATCAGCCAATTTATCGTGGTATACTTGAGTACCTAAGACAATTGGAGTTACCACGAGTTCTGGAGATTGGCTGTGGTGTAGGTGATATGGGAAAGATGATTGTCGATAATAACATCCCGTATCGCGGTTTTGACTTCAGTGCGATGGCAATCAAATGCTCCAGGGAGATTTGTCCTGAGGGCAATTTTTGGGTGGGTGATGCCTATAACAGAGCGAATTATCTCCCCCCCGATTATAATGTAGCCATTGCCCTTGAGGTGCTGGAGCACACCGACGACTTGCGAGTAATTGAGAATATCCCAGCTGGCGTTCATCTTGTGGCATCGGTCCCCGATTTTGATGATATTGCTCACCTTCGAGTGTATCAGGATCCCCAGCGCGATAT
>JAGGTI010000088.1 GCA_021163775.1 Candidatus Zixiibacteriota bacterium | reverse complement strand
TTCTCGGTGTGGGTCGGGTCGAGCGCGGCGGTTGGTTCATCCAGCAAAACGACTTTCGGATTAGTAGCCAGCAGGCGCGCTAACGCCACACGCTGTTTTTCGCCGACCGACAGATTGGCAACATCATGATTGGGTTTAAGCGAAGCGAGAGAGACCGTTTGGAGTTGGTCCTCGATCTGTTCGTCGGTCAGTTCCGGATCGGCCAGTCTCAGATTATCACCGATTGTACCAGTAAACATATAAGGCACCTGGAACAGATAGCCGATTTGTCGTCGTAGTGTGCAGGGGTCGATTTCGCGGTAGTTCTGCCCATCGAATACGACTTCGCCCGATGTTGGTTCGTCCAGCCGATTCAACAGTCGCAACAGCGAACTCTTGCCGGCACCGGACGGGCCGAGCACACTGTAGACTTTACTGGTCTCAAATGAGAAAGTGAAGTCATCGACCACCGCCTGATCGCTCTCGGATCGCGAGATCGTACGTCCCAGTCGGCGCGTCTCCAGTATTGCTCGCGCGTTGTTCACGTTTCCGAGTCGTCTCCTTCGCCGAAATACAGATAGCGGCTGATCAGGTTCACCCAGTCGGACCAGCCCTTGCCGTCATGGCGGTCACTAATACGCGCGAAAGCACCCATTTTGCTGTCGATCTCATCGCAGTAGTTGAGAATGAACGCCTCGGCAATCTGCGGAACGACCGGCGAACCATATTCGCGCTCGCCGTGATGCGATAGTATCAGGTGGCGAAGTTTCATCAGCAGTCGATCAGGGAAGTCATCGATTGTCCGTGCTCGCTCGCAGATCCATTGGTCGGCCAGGCTGATGTGATCGATCAAACGGCCTTCATCGGTGTAGTCGATTACGGTTCGGGTAGTAAAGCTGGCGATTTTGCCAATGTCGTGCATCAGGCCACCGAAGATAAGGTAATCATAATTGACGAAATCGTACTGTTCAGCCACTCGGAGCGCCAGTTCGGCAACATTGGCCGAGTGTTCCGAAAGCCCGCCGATAGTGGCGTGGTGCCACAGTTTGGCGGCGGCCGCATTGAGGTAGCTGTCGAGAAACTCCTCGTCCTTAAAGAAACAATCAGTCAGCGCTCGAATCTGGACATCCTCGATTTTATCGATCAACGCCAAAACACGCCCTTTGCGCTCTTCATACGATTGGATCGAATGTGGCATGATATCTTCAAGTGTGTATTGGTCATCGAGCGCCAGCCGCATCAACTCTATCGTCAGTTGAGTCTTGTTGCGGTATTCACTGACCACGCCTCGTACTTTGACCACCATGCCGGCTTCGAGTTCTTTCAGAGCGAACTGGTCCGGTTCCCACATGACAGCGCTGATCCGGCCGGACGAGTCGCCCAGCTCTACGGTGACAAAATGCCCCCGTGCTGATTCCCGTACCTGGCGGTCGCGAACAGCGAAAAACCCCTCAATACGGTCATCTTTTACAAACCCCGTGATTTTTTTACGTTCCATCTAAATAAAATAGTCGAAATATGTCCTATAAACCAGTCAATTTCGAGCCGATTAATAAGCTGTTGGCCGGTATAAGTATAAACCATATATTACCGAACGCCATGAAGATACTAACACGCTATATTCTGCGGGAACATATTGCGCCCTTTTTCTTTGCTTTTTTCACTATAACGTTTTTGCTGATTATCGATTTCGTCCCCAAAATTATTGATCGGGTAATCGACAAAGATATTGACCTGATGGTCGTTCTCGAACTGGTTATGCTGAATCTGGCCTGGATGCTGGCTTTGTCGATTCCGATGTCGGTTCTGGTGGCCACGCTGATGGCTTTTGGGCGGCTCAGTTCGGATTTCGAGATCACCGCGATTAAGGCCTCGGGGATCAACCTACTGCATATTTTGATTCCACTGATGATCGCGGCTTCGGTGGTCGCTTACGGCATGATTGAATTTCACGACAAGGTTCTCCCCGACCTCAACAAGAAAGCCCGCACACTGATGGGTGATATTCAGGCGATGCGTCCCACGCTCGTGTTTCAGTCCGGTATTTTCATCACTGACATTCCTGGTTACCTGGTGTTGATTGACAAAATTGACCATGCCACATCGTATGTTGAGGGTGTGCGGATATCGGAGACCAAAGACCCGGACCACCCCCGGTTAATCGTTGCCAAAGATGGCTACCTCGAAATGACTGATGACGGTCGGAATATGCGTTTCTTGCTCAACAATGGCGAATTGCATACGCTTGATCTTGAGAATCCTGACAATTACCGCAAACTCGACTTTGTCAACCAGGTGATCAATGTCTCCGGTACCGGTTCGGAACTTGTGCGAACCAATTCGGAGTACCGCACTGATCGCGAGATGGGTATCAAGCAGATGTCATCGCATGTCAATCGGGCCGTGAGCGCGGTTAAACCATTACGCGCCCGGATCAACGAAACGATAGACACCAAATTCACCTACCTGTTCGCCGATACGTTTGCTTTCAACATGCGGGACACGGTGGATACTAAAGAAGCGTTATCGCTGGTGCGGAGCGACGCTTCGGTGCTGGTACGACATGTCGAACGGAGTCGCCAACAGATCAAGGCCCAGAAACAGATAAGTGACAAGTATAGCATTGAGATTTATAAGAAGTATTCCATTCCGACGGCATCGGTGGTATTTATCCTGATCGGTGCGCCGTTGGGTATCATGACCCGACGAGGCGGAATGGGAACGGCGGTTGCGGTTGCGATTGTCCTTTTCATAATCTATTGGGCATTCCTGATCGGCGGCGAAGACATGGCCGACAGGGGAATAGTCTCGCCGTTCTGGGCAATGTGGAGTGCCAACATTCTTATTGGGTTGGTTGGTCTCTATCTCAATTTCATTGTTGTGTCCGAAAAGCCGCTTTTTGGTTGGATTCGCGGGAAAAGCTGATGGTGGCGTGATGATAAAAAAACTCGACCGATATCTGCTGACCTATTTCTTCACGTCGTTTGTAGCAGTGACCCTGTCTATCGGTCTGACAATTATTGTCATCAACATGGTAGAGGAACTTCGTGATTTTATCGATCACGATGTTTCGATGATGCAGATACTCGAATACTATTTCTATTTTGGCGGCTGGGTGCTCAGGTCATTTGTCCCGATGTTTGTCCTGCTGGCCAGCCTGTTTTCTATATCAATGCTGGCTCGACGGCATGAGATTCTGGCTATGAAAGCGTGCGGGTTGTCGCTCTATCGCATAACGCTACCGTTGTTGATTGTAACGTTGATTATTGCGTTAGGGCATTTTTACTACAACGAGTATATCTTTCCCGATATGAATAAGAACAGGCTGGAGATCAAGAAATTTACGATCGAGAAACGCTCGCGCGCCTCGCACACCAATGTACGCAATATCTACCGCCAGATCAGTCCCGGAAGTTTCTATACGATGGCTCGATTTGATGTTGACCGACAAACGGGAGAGAGTTTTAAGATGTATCGGTCGTCTGATAATAAAGCAACCGAGATTATCACCGCGAGCGCAATTGTTTATCGTGATTTTCTATGGCAGGCGGTGGCCGGCAACCGCCGTATATTTAGTGATAGCGCCGGGGCCGTGTTTACCAAGTTTGACACTTTGTTAATCCCCGATATTGATGACAAACCCGATGACCTCGCTCGACGCTTAGGCAAACCGGAAGATATGGGGTTGGAGGAGTTGGAGCGGTATATCGACCTTATGCATCGTACCGGTGGGCCATACAAGCGTGAGTCGGTTGACCTCAAAACCAAATACTCATTTCCGCTGTCGTCGTTTATCGTTGTGTTGATCTGTGTCCCCTTTGCGTCGAATCCCCGCCGCGCCGGGATCGCGGTTTCTATTGCGGTCGGTGCCGGTATTGCGCTGGCGTATTTTGTTTTGTTCCGGATGTTACAATCGGCTGGCTGGAACGATAAGATTCCCGAAGATGTCGCCGCCTGGGGAGTCAACGGACTGTTTCTTGTTATCGGCCTGATACTCATGTGGCGAGCGCCCAAATAATGACCCACGAAGATCACGAAAAGAATCGCGCCGCCTGGAACCATATGGTCGATCTGCATATCAGTCACCCGGAGTACCGAACCGATGAAGTGATCAATGGCGGCTCTTCGCTCAAGCGGATAGAACTTGAGGCGCTTGGTGATGTGAAAGACAAACAGCTTTTGCACCTGATGTGCCAGTTCGGACTGGATAGTCTGTCGTGGGTGCGCGAAGGTGCGATTGTGACAGGTGTTGATATTTCCGAACGGTCGGTTGAGGTCGCTAACGAGATCAAACAGAAAGCCGGTCTGGAAGCTGAGTTTATCCGGAGTGATGTGCTCGATCTGATCGGTAAAATCGACCGCAAGTTTGATGTCGTCTTTCAGTCGTACGGCACCCACTGCTGGATATCGGATATATACAAGTGGGCCGAAATTGTCGCACACTACCTAAAACAGGGTGGAACATTTTTTATTATCGATGAACACCCTGCTAACGTGCTGTTCCTCTGGCCGGAAGAAAACTTCAGCTACTTTGCTACCGAACCGGAACGCACGCTCAACCCGACCGACTACTGTGAGACCGAGACCCACATCGACGGCGAGTTGGTCGAGTGGCAACACAAAGTATCAGACATTGTCAACGCGTTGATTACAGCGGGTCTGACAATTGAGCGGCTCGACGAATACAACTACGGCTACTACAAACTGGGTGAAGGCTGGACTGAGATGGACGATCATTATTGGCTACCGCCCGGTGGTCCAACGAAGTTTCCGATCATGTTAGCGATCAAAGCCCGGAAAGGTTGAGAAAAAGTCCCAATTGTCAGGTTGCAAGCAACCTGACCTACGGTTCTGTCTTCAAACCTGCCATTCCCCATAAAATGGCGGATTCGAAGACGGATGTGCCCTACGAGAACTCAAAAGTGTCCGGCAGATGTCCACATTAAAGTGCAATAGGTCGGAACCCCTTAGCTGTTCCGACATTGTAAATTTCTTGTGCTGTCAGGCGACTCTGCCTGACAGTTTTGGTATAATGGTCAGGTGCCGGGCAGGGTCGCCTGACACCACGCAATCCTCAAATGAAACTCTTTTCTCAAGAACAATATTATATCTTTGGTGGAACGC
>JAGGTI010000039.1 GCA_021163775.1 Candidatus Zixiibacteriota bacterium | reverse complement strand
TACTTATCTATAACCAAAGGTACGTCCTCAATACCATGATAGCAATTTAAGATAGGACTCCACCAGGATCTCTGGCGGAGAGGCAGGGATTCGAACCCTGGATAGGGGTTGCCTATACACACTTTCCAGGCGTGCGCCTTCAACCGCTCGGCCACCTCTCCGATACCAGCGCGGGGCGATCAGAGTCGCCCCGGAATTTATCAATTTAGCCAGTTCGCCCGAAAAAACAAGGCGAATCTCAACTGACTTAAAATATCGGTCGCTTCTTTCAGTTCAGTTAGTCTCAGTCGGCGGTACTTCGGTTCCTGGCCAGAACTCGGAAATTGTCTCGCGCAACAGCCGATTGAAATTATCAGGGTTTTCTAATTGCGGAAAATGGCTACTACCGGGGATCAAACGGACTTCAAATGACGCCGCAATCTGTTTGTTCAACTCAACATTGGTCGGATGTTTATCGCTACTTATAGTTCGAATCGGACGGCGCATGTCGGCCAAAGCCGATTTATAGTCGTAGCTCACCGTATAGGCAATAGCGCTGATACCAACCTCCCTCGGAGCCGAAGCCATGTCGCGCGAAATCCGACCAACCAGCGCCGTATCGGTTCCTTCGGGGAACATCGCGTTGACAAATTGCACGGTCGTGGTTTCGAAATCGGGCATGAAATTGGCCACGAAACCATCTACCTGTTCCGGGGTCAGATTGCTCGCAAAACTCTGGAAATTATCGACCCCGACAATCGCCGTGACTTTGCCGGGAAGTCTCCGGACCGCTTCGATACAAACCGGACCACCCATCGAATGACCAATCAGGATGATATCGTGCAGATCAAGTTTGGTGACCACCGCGGCAACATCGGCACCGAATGCGGACATCGTCCAGGCGTCGCGTCCCAATCCGGACTGACCGTGACCGCCGAGATCAATTGTCACGACTCGAAAATCGGGTGCGAGATTTGAAACCTGACCATCCCAGTACGAACGGTCACAGCTCCAGCCATGAACAAAGACGAGTGTCCGGTCGCCTTCGCCCTGGACATCGTAATAGATCATGACACCGTCTTCCGACGCCACGCTGTCGACAACAACTGCTGATTCGATAACAGCCGGCTTTTCGACTTTCTGCACGCAGGCGCTAAGCGCGACAACTAAGATGACGACCAGCAGGATAATACCAATAACAGATTTATTGCGGGTATACATAGTAACCTCCGTTTGGATTCATTTTGTAGAGGATATCGGTTGCGGTGCCAGTTGCCAAGTAAGAAAAGTTCTGTAGGGCAGTTCTGTCTTCAAACCTGCCATTCCCCATCAAATGGCGGATTCGAAGACGGATCCGCCCTGCGACTTGTACCCCACCCAGAGCGCGAGCGGCGGGTGGGCGGCAGTCCCCTTGTGTAGTTGATGTAAGTTATATCGTAGTGAGCAGGCTCAGGCACCGATGATTATTCGGTGTTTCTTTTCTGACTCGTCCACTTCTATTGACGGTGCTGATTCTGGAGTGGGTGATGCCGGTGCGGCTTCAGATCCCCGGGTCAGTGTGATCCGGTCTTTGGTTGTCTCGAGTTCACCAAGCACCTGTTCCAGATCTTTACCGTATTGACTGGCGCGTCGGAACCATTCAATATTCTCCCGCATCGACTGTGTGAACTCTTCGGGATTGTCCGTCGATAGTTTCTTCAATCTCTGTGAAGCATCTTGGGCGACTCTGGAGAAAATCATATCCAAACCACCAGTAGTACGTGAACCGCAGAGTGCCATCACCAACACCATCATGTCAATCACAAAAGCAAAGAGCAACGAGAATCCGGTAAGGCGGTCAATCGATCCCAAATCGGCAATCACCAGACTGAGAGCCTGCTGACCGTTGGTTGGGCGTTCAACGTAATCTGAAGTGAACGGAGGTTCGGCCAGAACCGGTTCAGAGGACAGAATCATCCGGTATTCGCTTAGTGGAAAATTGACCGACGCAAAGTTGACCATATCGTACTGATCTTTCACCGGTAGTTCACTGTCCAATAGTAGCGCGACCGAATCAAGTGACTTGGTGTATTCTTCCATCGCCACCAAATGACCATTTATTTGCTTCTGCCAACTACGCAGGTAGTCGACAATAATCCCACGGCCTGATCCTTGACGGTACTCGGTCCCCTGATTTTCTTTCCAGGATACGACCGTTCGCCGAGCACCTTCGATCACCGACTGCAAGAACGGATCTTCGGAACCTTCGTCGATAACCGTTGCCCAACCGCGCATCTCTTCTATTTTAAGCAGACCTGACAGCCGCTGGACCTGGTATTCACCCTGAGCTACCGCTTTCTTGGCTTGGAGCGCATGGTCGCGCAACACTGGGCGGGCGGCATCGGCATATTCGGCGCGGGCTTCCTGGGTCCGCAGTTCACCTTTGAGACGAGTATTGAAATTGACATAGGAGAAGAACATCGAGAAGATCGCCACCATTCCGAATATCGTGGCGTAACTCATCCGGTTCTTCTTCATGTGCATCAGGTTCCAGGCAATGCCGAGCAATGCCGTTTGGAGGCCAAGTGAACCTATCAGCGCCAGCCACTTATCAAGAAAAATGGCAAGACCCATATAAGTGGTAAAAAACGATAGCACCGACACCAGAAAAGTGCCGGCATATATCATCATGGTCGCAACTCGTGAAGTCCTCAGAGATAACATCGCCCTATTCCTTGTTTAGCCCATCATTTCCGTGCCCCACCATAAATGGTGAACCACCGGACATATTCCACCCCGTTTATCTCTGTATCGACTTATTCTGAGCGGAATTTAGGCAAATCGGATTTGTCATTTCAAAAGGCGGATTCGAAGACGGATCCGCCCTACGATGCTATCTGTCGGTTTAGCGATAAATGGCGGAACCACTATGGGGTTCCGCCCTGCAAGAACTCACTACAAGAACTTACTCAGTAGTTCTCTTCGTATGGTCCATCGAACCGAGCGCCAAAACCGGGGGCTAATAGAATCGCATTGACTAACATTTGGCGCGATCCATAGAAATAACCCCGCTGGTTCGGGTGACCAGCAAACAGAATAACCTGCCCCTTACCTTTGCGCTCCTGTGTCAGATATGCGGTGTTAGCCCAGCGCTCGCGTGCTTCCGGCCAGAGTAAACCTGAGATTCGCAGACCGTTCCTGTCGGCAAACCGGGCTACTGTGTTCACCGGCGATTTTGCCAGGAACGCATTTGATGTGTACATCATCACCGGAACTGATCCACCTAATCCAAAATTGAGCCATTCTTCGGTATCAAGCTCGGCTTTCATTATCACCCCCTGCGGGGAAAACTTGCGTTGCCATTCGTCAATACGTTTGGTATCCTCTTTGCCCGGCATGGAGGGCTTATCTTTGTCCTTGTCATTGTCATTGTTAGTCGCCTTCTCCGGATACCAGAGTGCAATCGTATCCACATCAGGACTTTCCGCTTGACGTTCAAGCGCGACGCCGTGATTGTACTCCTCCAGCTTGTCCAGCGTCTGGCGTTTCAAACGAACTTGCGAGATGGAACGCGCAGTATCAGCCGCCCAAACAGCCGACCGCCCCATACAAATCAACGTCCCGCCATCTTCAACCCAATCTCTGATCTTGCTCTGACCGCCGCGACTGATATCCATCCGCCCCCAACTTCCAGGCACTATCAATACATTGTAAGCGTCCAGATCGTTCCAATCAAGTTGCGGCAGACTAACCAGCGAATGGGGCAAGCCGAGTTCCTGATCGATTGTATACCAGACAGCACCAAACGAGGTACCGCTGATACCTTCCCCGGCTATGAGCGCGACCCGAGGCTTTTGTAACAGTTGAAAAGTCCCGGCACCCAAGAAGGAACCTTGCTCGGAACTACCAGTACTTACACCATACACATTGATTCCAATTTCAGTTGCCAATTGCGACAGGGTCTCGATCATGTTTTCAGGGTTACCACGCCGACGCAAAACCAGCGCTCCGGCTTCGTAGTCACGACCCTCAAGCGTGAATGGTTTCTCCGAACAGTAAGTGACCAACTCGTGGTCATACAGTTTGACCAACATCTGGTCGGTTTTCTCACCAACCATATCGACCACAAAACCGAATTGCGCGTCTGGATCGTACAACTGGCAACTCGACAGGTTCATTTCGACAACTAACTCACTTGTGGCTTTGATCAATGCTGTCGTCCAGTAAGCATCAAGATTGTAAGCCAGAGGCACTGACCAGGTGGAGACTTCGTACATCCGAGTGTCGCCGTATTTCTCAAGTTCACGACGTTCTTCCTTGAGGAATTCATAATGGAGACGTGGATCGAACTCAAGCACCGCTTTGGCCAACGCTCCCTGCGTTTGATCAGTCTGAACGATGTACGTCCCGACCGGGAAAGTCACCGAAGATTTTTTAGTTCCATAAGCGTCAGTAGCCGATGCTACCCGGAACGAAGATGTCGCGCACTGGACCTCGATTCCCTGGGCGGTCAGGCTCTCGACAAACCGTTTCATCTTCAGCTCATCACGGTCCGGCTTGAACAGGAAGGCGAGATTGCTCTGTTTCCCTTCGTCGATAATCTTCTTGCGAGCATCGTAATACTCCCGCAAAATCTGAGTTCGATTGGTCGCCAAAGTACGAATGTTAGCCAGCGATGAAGTAAAATGCTTGTTGACGGCCTCGTGATATGTCAGCAGGTAGTCATCTTGTTGTTTGACGAACTGGCCGTCCACACCCGCCATTTCATAGAGAATTCCGATCACTCCGGAAAAAACCGGCCAGGCCGAACCATAACCGGGGTACCACTGCTCATGCCATTCTTTGACGTAGTACGGCCAGCCGCGCTGATCAAAAGCGTTTGCCTGATCAGCGGCAAAGGTTTCGATCCACTTCAGAAAATGATCGGAAGTGTAGTCGTTGATCGGTTGCCGCGGCGGCGAAAACAGATAGGTAGCGTTGGAACCCATTTCGTGAGCATCGACCACCAATTGCGGATGCCATTTCTTCATCGTTGCCAGACGGCCTTTGGTTTCCGGTTGGCGGACCAGGATCCAGTCACGGTTGAGATCAAATAGATAGTGATTACCCCGACCGTATGGCCAGACACCCTGATGTTGCATAGCAAACCGATTGTAATTCGGCACCTTGCTTTGATACGACTCGATCATCGACAGATACCGCTCGCGACCGTCCGGGTTCTGGGTCGGGTCGATGATTATCACCACGTTGTCAAGAAGGTCGAGCGTGGCCTGATCGGTCCCGGCCGCCAACTGATAAATGAGCTGGGCGGCGGCATCGACCCCGGAAATTTCATCACCATGAATCGAATAACCTAACCAGGCAAACGCCGGCAAAGTCCGGGCCAGTTCGTCGATCTCGGA
>JAGGTI010000109.1 GCA_021163775.1 Candidatus Zixiibacteriota bacterium | reverse complement strand
GCGCACAGTTCATTGATGCAGTCTCCAGTACCACCATAAGGCGTGACAGCCTCGAGAGATCGCTTGAGGATATGATGCCTGAGAAGATGACGCTCGAAGAAGCAATGGCTGATCTCAGTTTCGATGTGAAAACCCCATCGTATCTGCCTGATGGATATGAATTCGATTATGCAATGGTGTTTGGCGAAGAGCGTAACAGAGTGTCGCTGGGGTATTCGAATGGTTCAGAGCGGTTGCATCTCGGAGAGTGTGTCAGTGATGCTGTAGATCAGCCCGAATCTATGATGGGTGAGCCAGAAGTGGTGAGCATCAATGGCAATGACGGAGAGTTTGTGTCCGTGTTCGGTATCAACACGCTCCGGTGGAGCGCAGATGGCATCGATTACTCGCTGTCAGGTGCGATTGAGAAGGACGAGCTGGTGAACGTAGCGGAGTCAATAACATGACTCCGTGTTTTTTTACCGCAATCAAATCCGCAGATAGATGCAAACCGATTCGCAGTTCAGATGTATCTGATAGATGCCTCAGTTCCGATGATCTTCGCACAGTTAGAGACTTTGCATAGAAACTATATATGGGTAAGGTGTTACAGGAATGCCTGGCAGGGTTCAACTGAACCTTTCAGAAACAAGATGGACTCAATGATGCCCAGAAAGAAACATAAACCAGAGGGGGAAAAATAACATGGAGGGAATATTGAAACCTTAACTCCGAATCAATTAGGGGATATGCCTCATCAAATACGCCCAAATAGCACATTTTTCACTAATCAAACACTAAATAGAACATATATCATTGTCTTTTAATATTCCCTACTATAGGGAATATGTTAACGCCCTAAAAACCGGATATAACTGACTTAAATAGTGAATTGACTCCGCATCTCTGTTTTTTATCATGGGCTATTCCCCACCCGTTCGGAGTTAAGGATTGAAAATAACATTCGCTGCGACGCTGATCCTGATAGCCATTCCAGCAGCATCCACCGCATCCAATGGCACACTCGTTGTCGGCGTGCCCGCTCCACTGGATGCAACGGACCTGACAGCGATCTGCATGGACATCAGCAGAGATGGTAATGCAGCATGGATCGAGCTTGAAAAGGGCGGAGAGGTGCAGTACAGCCACATCCTGAAACAGGGCGATCCAATCGTGTACGAGAGTGATTCCGGTCTGCTGGCGTACCGGATCGATGCGACATTCCATGGCACCCAGACCAACATGGCAAAGATCTCATCGATCGACCCATCCAGCATCGATCAGAGCGTTGTCAAGACCAGACCAGACAGCATCATGCTCAGCATGGGCGAGAGATGGAACGGGAGCGATGGCACAGAGATTGTGCATAAGATGATGGGCGTAAATGGGGCTAAAGCATGGATCGAACTCGAAAAGGATGGCGAAGTGCGATACAGCCACATCCTGACAGAAGGCGATCCGATCGTGTACAAGAACGACTCTGGTGAATGGGTGGCGTACCGGATCGATGCGATATTCCGCGGCATCGCGCATGACATGATCGAACTCTCGCCTGCTGATCCGCCTATCGACCCGTCCACCATCGATTTCAACTATGTACAGGGGCTTACGGACAATTTCATACTCGATGTTGGGGACGCGAGGGATATCGGCGGCGGCACAATTCTTCGATGCACTGGCATCGATATGTCGGATAGTGTGGCATGGATCGAGCTTTCAAGAGACGGAGAAGTGCTGTACAGCCACATCTTAAGAGAAGGTGAATGCGCAACTTATGAGTATTCCGGAATGCTGCATGCTTGCGCTGTGCACCGGGTGTTTACTGGAGTGGGCAGAAACCTTGTGGAGTTCTCGCCGGTTAAAATCTCTGACATCGATGTAGCATCCGTTCCGGATCGATCCGGGTACATAATGGTCGGGCTGGGCGTGCCAGTGGAACTCTCCGGAGGCGCAAAACTGCTCCTGAAACAGATCGATCTGGGCGGCGAGGCGGTCTGGATTGAGATTATAACCGATGATGGAAGATTCGAGAAGGTTATAAATGAGACCAGTCCTTTTACATACGTGGCAGGCGATAAAAACTACGTGTACGCTCTTGAAGCGGCGTTTGCCGGGAAGGAGAAGAGCGTGATAGAGATATCGTTTGTGGGCTCATCGCCTGTTGCGGAGACGCCTGTGTCAGATCGCACACCAACTCAAGCGATACCGGCGTTCACAGCGTCTGCAGCGATTGCGGGAGTGCTGATAGTTATATATGGGAGAAAGAGAAGGTAAAATTAAAATGCACCAGAAGACCAGAATCGTGCTGCTGTGCGTCACACTTCTCGTATCGCTCATCACTGGCGGATGTCTGAGAGATTTCGAAAAAAGCGAACTGAGAATCACTGATATCGACATATCAGCAGACAGGGTCACCAGCGCGAATGTTGTGCTGAATGTGACCACATACATCGAGAATCACGGAGATCGCAGTGGAGATGTTGAACTGCTGCTGAAGGCATTCGACTCTGCATCAGGATTGCTCGTGGATCAGGATACCATTGCTGTGGGAAGCATCCAGAAGCGAAAGACAGGAATTGTATCTCAGCCAGTCAAAGTTGAAAGAGAGGGCGGATATCGGATAGAAGTTGTTTTGTTTGAGGATGATCAGAGAGTTGATCAGAGAACATTGAAGGTATCTGGAATTGGTGATCTGACACCAAATATATTTGATATTGGCTTGCGGATATCTGAAATGGACTTCCTTGTGGAGAACGTGACCGATTCAAAGGTGATCATCGGTGTTGATGCCTATTTCACGAATGAGGGTGATGTTACAAGCGAGGATCTCAACGTATTGATCAAGGCAAGAGAGGTGGATGCAGGCTTGCTCGCAGATAAAACATGGATCTCCACAGGCGAAATTGAAAAGGAGACAACGATCATCCGCAGTGCTGACATTGTGGTGCCTGATGATTACAATTATATCGTGGAGGCGCTGATCTGGAAGAATGACACCATCGTCGAACGAGGGCAGGGCGTGGTGCAGCTCAATCCGAAACGCACGATTCCAGAGGAAGAGGAGATCATATCGGAGGAGATCGAGGTCGAGGAATTCATACGCAAACCAACGTATGAACCGGCACCGAAAAAAGCGATGCCAGGATTCACTGCGCTGATGCTGATACTGATTATATTAATAATAAGAAGGTATAATAATGGATAATGAAAAACAACTGGAAAGATATTTCAGAATAGGGTTATTCATCATCACGATGTTTCTTGCGCTGATCGCCACCTTCCAGTTCTATTTCTCGGTGCAGGAAATGATTGGCACATGGTTCGAGTATCAGTATGTTCCGATATTCAGGGCAGTCTTCAGTTTCTTTGTGCTGTGCGTATGCATCTATCTGACCAGATTCTACATCATCTCGCGGAGGTAACGCGGTTGGTTTACGGGTTTATACTGCAAGGATTTCCTTGAAAGGACATATCTGTCTGGTTGCGCCTGTTGTAGCGTTCTTGGATAGTGTTACACATTGATGTTTATGGGGTACGTGACCGCATCTGTTCCAATTTTTGGAACGATGTGTCACCCATTCATAGACGATTGGAGATGCAGGCAGCACAAAGACGATTGCAAGTTCCACACACATCCAGTACGTCGATGCACCGCCGCCTTTCACATGGAATGGCTCGCCGATCAGACATATCACTCCGATCAGAGCGGCGATCAACAGCGAGATGATCAGCGGACGAATTAATTCATTTGCATTCATTGTAAAACCCGACAGAACTAAATGGCATGCTTAATCAATCTCGTTATCAGGAAGATGGTCATCGAGAACCCGATGAATATAAAAACAAATATCGCATACATCGCAAATATACCATCTGATAGGAGTAAAAAAGCAGTGACTACAATGGGTATGACATAGGACACCACATCCAGCGACTCGAAACCATGCTTTCTCAGCGATCTTTTAATCATTCTAACCATAATATATATCGCAGATGGAATCCCGGCGATGAATGAAAGAAGGATGATCGCTATGAAGACATCTGTCCACTCTGGATTGTCATCAAAAATCTCTTCTGATGCACCAAAAAGAAATATGAAAGCCCATGATGGCGATAAAAATATCGAAATCCTCTGGGATATCGTATCAAGCAGGGTCGGTACATGGATATCATCTCGATGAACCACCAGATCCTCATCCAACATATCAAGACGACCATGAGAGTATGCATTCATCACAAAAGGATCAGATTCGAACATATCTCCAATTTCCGGGCTTATATCTTCCAATTCCTGTTTATTCAGTTGGATACCATAGCGAAACCCTGCTCTTGCCCAGAGTTTTGCGTCTCTGACAGCACGTTCATTGATCATCCCTTCTGTGATGAGAAACACGTTCACATCCGCATAACTTGAACCGGCATCAGAAATGGCGGTTATCTCGAGAGGATAATAGAGATAATCTGATTCAAATCTATATATCAGCGGTTTCACAGTTTCCTCGTCTTCGCCGATCCTGATAACATCGAAGACAAAACAGGTTATGTTCCGATCGATGCAACCAGTTACACCATTTCTGAACCTGGAAGAAAGTTCGGTGTATTCAAAACCCTCTCTTTCAGTGAAATCCTTTATCCAGTCTATGAAACAATCCACATCGTTTACTTTCACGATGGTGACATCATGGGCACCGATCCTTTTATGAAATGTTATCTCGATGCCGGGTCCAGTATCCCTTCCAACACCCAGACTCTTCTTTTTACCTGCTATATCCTTAGATTTTCTGTTGATTATCTCAGTAATATTCATGAATGAGTCAAAACTCCCCTCTTCGACGCTTACAGGATTCGAAGGAAGGGTTATGACCTCGAGAATAGTAGCAGGCTCAGAACTTTTTACATCCGTCGAAAGAATGATCACTTCTTCATTTCCATTCCATGCAACGATCGCATTCTGCCCGGACTCCTCGATGCGAACGGATTCAGGGAATGAAATCATGCCCCTATCTGCAGAACACAGAGAAGTTAGCAACAACAGGATAACCAGAAGTTTGATCGCCATTTTCATGATTGAATTACAGGATTCGACGCCCATAAAACTTTTCATGACTTCAATTCAAACCGCAGTTATGAAAAGGCATTTTAAGAACGGCACCAACCACATATCATGGATACTGACGATGAGAAGGTGCTGATCCTTCCGCTCGGCGAGGAATCGAAGAAGATCACCCAGACGCTCTCGAACGATTCTGCACGACAGGTACTCGAATTACTCACAGACAAGCCGATGTCAGCATCAGAGATCGCCGAACAACTGGATATCCCACTCACAACCGTAAAGTATAATCTGGATGCGCTGATCGAATCAGGGCTTATCACGATCAAGCAGACCAGATGGAGCGTAAAGGGGCGTGAAATCAACATTTATGCGCCGATACATAAGTTGATCGTTGTCGTGCCTGACAAAACAGATATGAAGTCGGTTGTTGATATCTTGAGGAGGTATCTCGGTGTGCTGCTCGGTGC
>JAGGTI010000022.1 GCA_021163775.1 Candidatus Zixiibacteriota bacterium | reverse complement strand
TAAACCCGTACCAGACTTATCAAACTGGCGATGATGTATTTGTTACCAAACTGAGTGGAGCAAGTGATATCGATGGCGATGGATACACCGATGACGTTGATTGCGATGACAATGACCCATACACCTACCCCGGTGCGGCTCCAAACGACAGTCCGACAGCCTGTATGCGAGATGCTGATGAAGACGACTATGGTGACATAACGGCAACCGGAGATATTGTTGCAGGTACAGACTGTGACGATGCGGTGGCGAGTATTTATCCTGGTGCTACTGAGATACCCGGTGATGGCATTGATCAGGATTGCGATGGTATTGACCCTTGCTGTATCGGTCGCGTTGGCGATGCTAACGGTCTTGGTGGCGATGAACCGACCATCGGTGATATTTCGGTTATGATCGATTCCAAGTTTATCAGCGGCACTTGTATTGGCATCCTGGAGTGCTTGACCGAAGCCGATGTCAACCAGACCGGTGGACCGGACCCTAACTGTGATGACATCACAATTGGTGATATTTCGATTCTGATTGATTACCTGTTCATTACCGGGTCATCGCTGGGTCTTCCGGACTGTCTGTAGGGCTACATGGCGGGTCCGAAGATGAAGACGGACCCGCCCTTGTACAAAACTGCCGCTCCCGACTAATATCGGGGGCGGTTCTTTTCTTGTGCCGGAGCAACTCAATTCTTCACATCGTCCAGCCAGACTCATATATTCAACTTTGATATTATGACTGACGATAATCTTCAAGACTTCCAGACCGATCTTGGCAAAGATTTCAGCCAGATCCTGACTAATCCGTTCCTCGATATCGCCGCTCGATTCTGGGACAAACCACGGTATGACGCTTTCCGTATCTGCTACCGGAGCATGCGGTACCTCGATGACCTCGTCGATGACCGTAAAATTGCCGGTACGCCGATCACCGAAGATGAAATTGCTTTATATGAAAACCAAATCATGTATTGGATGACCGCAATCAGCGAACGACCAGTACGCGAAACATCTCTGGCAGAGTTGGCAGAAACGATCGACCGGTTCGCAATCCCCCTCTGGCCGTGGGAACGACTCTGCAAGGCGATGATCTACGATCTCAAGCACGAAGGGTTCCGGAACTTTCGTCAATTTCTTCGCTACACCGAGGGGGCGGCAATCGCGCCAGCATCGGTATTCACTCACTTGTGTGGTTTGCAAGGGGATGATGAGTCAGGTTTCCATCCGCCGACATATGATGTTCGCAAGCTGGCCCGTCCGTTGGCCCTGTTTTCCTACCTGGTTCATATCGTGCGTGATTTCCAGAAAGACCAGCTCTCTGGTTTGAATTATTTTGCCGCCGATATGCTAAGATCACGGTCGCTGACACCGCAAGACCTCCATCGTGCCACCGAAAGTGGCGAGATTCCTGAATCTCTTCGAGACCTGATCGGTGCTTATCGTCACGCGGCCGACTACTACCGAGACAAAGCGCGTCATCTGCTCGATGCTTTGGCACCATCACTGAAACCGCGTTATCGTTTGTCACTGGAAATTATCTATGGTTTGTATCTGCTGGTGTTTGAGCGTATCGACCCGGTTTCAGGCGATTTTACCGAAAAAGAACTAAATCCGACTCCTGCTGAGATTCAGTCTCGGCTGGAAGATATAGCTCGTAAGTTTCAGTCTGGTAACACTTTGAGATAAATTCGGGAAGTTTGAACCGTTTTTCTGGTAGCTCTTACAAGAGTAACTGATTTTGGTTGATTTGATCTGTGGAAACAGGTCAGACTCAGTAGGTGTATAAATGATTATTGAATTGAGGTATATCAATATGACTCGCAAAATCACAATTATGTTAATGATCAGCCTGTTGGCGATCTCTGTTGCGGCACAGGATATGGCCGTTACAATCTACAACAGCAACTTGGGTGTGATCAGTGAAATCCGACCGCTGGAATTTGATCAGGGTATTGGCCGATTGGCGTTCCGCGATGTGCCGTCTAAGATTGACCCCGCTTCGGTCAGGTTTGAGGTGACTGACGCCAATCACAAAGTTGCTATCCTTGAACAGAATTATGCCTACGATTTGGTGTCGCCCGATCAGTTGTATGCCAAGTATCTTGACAACCAGATTGAATTGATTAACGAACAGGGGACGCTTTACACCGGCGATCTGCTGGCCTACTCCAGCGGTGCGGTGACCCTGCGCGAATTATCTGGACGGGTCAAGATCATCCAGATGGATAACATCACGGAGACTAATTTCCCGCTTTTGCCGGATGGTCTTATCACCCGACCGACTCTGTTCTGGGAATACCAGTCCGATCAGGCCGGAACGTTCGATTGTCAGGTGAGCTACCAGACCGGTGGTATGACCTGGGAAGCTGAGTATGTCGGGTTGCTGGATCAGAACGAGACCAAGCTGGATCTGTCCGGCTGGGCATCAATTAACAACACTTCCGGCAAGACCTACCACGATGCCAAACTCAAGCTGATTGCCGGGGATATTCATCGGGCCGAAAAGAAACACGACCAGGGATTGGCGGAATTCGGTAGGATGACGATGGCGGCGGCGACGCCCGGCTTTCAAGAGAAGGCTTTCTTTGAATACCATATGTACACCTTGCCGCGATCGGCGACTCTGGCGGATAAGGAGATGAAGCAGATCTCTCTTTTCGAGCCGGCCTCGACCGGAGTAGAAAAGATTTACTACTATCGTCCACACCGCAGTGCTACGGATGTTCAGGTAGTCATTGAATGTGTCAATTCGAAAGAAACTGGTTTGGGAATGCCACTTCCGGCTGGTCGGGTACGTATTTTCAAAGCTGACGATGATGGTTCGATGATTCTTTTGGGCGAGGATCGTTTAGATCATACTCCACAGGACGAAGAGATTTCACTGACAATTGGGAACGCTTTTGATATCAAAGGTGAGGAAACAATTCTCAAACAGACCAGGATATCCAAGAAGGTCGAAGATCGCGAGTTTGAGATCGAATTGCGCAACCACAAGTCTGAAGACGTCATAGTAAGAGTTGAGAAGAGGCTATGGGGCTTTTTTGAAGTCACCCAGAGTAGCCATGAATATAATAGAAAAGATGCCAGGACTCTCGCTTTTGAAATCCCGGTCAAAGCTAAATCTGAAACAAAAGTTAGGTTTACGGTTCGGTTTACCACACGGTAAGCCAAGATTGGTTGACAAAAGTTGCTCAACCGCTTACATTCGAGCAAAAATTTGCGATTAGTCTGGTACTCGAAGGAGGTTGACTGTGAAGATATTGAATAGTTTGGCGCTGGTTGGAATGATTCTGGTTATGATAGCCGGTTCAGTGATGGCCGGAAAGCAGAGGAAGCTCCGCCCAGGCACATACATCTCGTCGGCCAAGATTGAGATTCTGGGATATGCGGATTCGAAAGACACCGCTCGGATTGACTTGGCGCAGGCTCTGCTTGATTCGCTGTTTATGTACTACGGCCCCCATTCTGAGGGTCTGTACTGGTACAGTCAGATCCAATGGGATCTGGCGAAGGAAAAAGCCGATCTCAAGGAAAAGCTACCGTTTGTCAAGCGAGCCGTCGCGTTGGCAGACTCGCTGAAATGGACTTGTGGCAACAAGGATGTAAATAAGAAATACCGCAAGAAGTGTGAGGATCTCGACGAACAGATGGATTCACTCAGGGTACTCAAATGGCGAGAATTCTACAATGATGGTGTGGAACAGATTTCCGAAGTTGAAGAGTTGATGGAAGCGGTCAGAGAAGAGACCGATTCAGCTTCGTTGGCCTACTATCAAACTCGGATGGACGCCCTGGTTGACTCTTGTCAGGACCGTATGACTTTGGCAATTGCGATCGACTCAAACGATGCCAAGCCATTCATCGGGTTGGCGAGTGTGAATGAGAAAATCGGTAACTTCGAGAATGCGATCAAGTACCTGAAACAGGCCGTACCCAAATCCGATGACACCTGTAGTATGAAGGTGGAAGTGGCCTACGACTTCATTCGCATGGACGACTACTGCGGTGCGATCCCCTGGTTCCAGGAATATGTTGACTGTATGTCTTCCCGCGAAGAGGTCATGCAGGATCCGAAAAATCGCGAGGCGGTTATCAGTACTGCTCACAACCTGGCCAGCTGCTACAATAACTGTAAACAGTATGAATCTGCCTATGCTGTTTTTGGACAGATACTAACGTGGGATCCGGTCAGCGTCAAGGCCTTGCAGGGTGCCGGTCGTTATCAGCAATATCGGGGCCGCGAGGCGAGTGACTCAGCCTCTGCCTATCGTGAGACCGATGAGGCTATGTCTACTGTCTGGCAAGAGGTCCGGAATATGCGCTTTGACTCATCAATCGTATTCTTAGCTCAGGCATTTGAACTGAGTCCTGATGATGCCGACTTGGCGGCTGAATACGGTCTTATGTTAGCTATTCGTCAGCGGTTTGAGGAAGCTCAAGTTGGTTTTGCCAGGGCCTGCGAATTGAAACCAGAAGATGTTGACTACTGGGTTTCGTTAGGTGACTGTAACCTTCAACTGCATAAGTGGGAAGCCGCCGCCGAGGCTTACGAGCATGTGGTGGAGCTTAAACCTGACAACAAAACTGTCTGGGAACGGTTAGCCGATCTGTATCAACAACTGGATAACAAAGCGCGCCGTGCGGAAGTTTTGGAAAAGCTCAAGACTATGTAGGTTGGGCGACAAAGTGATTCAAAAGGGCTGGCCGATGGTCAGCCCTTTCTTTATATAGCCCTGTATGGGTTCCCGAATGTTAGTCAATATTGCTGTTTCAGGTCCGTTACGTCGGACCTTTGCTTACCATCTTACTGATGACATTTCCCTGCTCGACCCCGGACAGAGAGTCTTGGTGGAATTTGGACGCCGCCGCACGCTTGGCTTTTATCTTGGCGAGCCAGATTTGCCCCCGAATGTGACCACTAAACCAGTGATTCGCACTCTGGACGCGGCGAGCCAGTTCCCTCGTGAGTTGTTTGATCTATGCCTCTGGATGTCGGACTATTACTTTGCTAACCCGGCCGACTGTCTCGCGTGTGCCTTGCCCCCAGCACTCAAAACCCAGCGAAGCGCGATTCTGAAATGGGCTGATAATCTACCGGTATCAACGCCATCCAAAGTCGAACCATTCTTTCGAGCCGGAAAGAAACTCAGCCCAACTCATATTGATAGCCTGCGGCGAATCAAGCGGTCGACGGTAGCCGATCTTATCCAATCCGGGGTGATAGTCGAGGTTTGGCCCGAAAGCGGCTCTGAGCCTAAACAGTCAATCAGCGGCTATCGAGTGACCCAGCCCGATCTGTGGCCTGAGTTTTTCAAACGGAGACGATTCCAACCGGAGACATTCGAAGGTGAGTGCGACCGGGCCGACCTGCTGGCCTCAGGCTGGACCGATCACTATCTCAAGACAGCACTTCAGGCCGATTTGCTCAAGCCGGTATATGCGGCACGAGCCGATAATATTCTGAGCTTCGTCCAGCCCAAAAAAGGCGTTGTTGATCTGGAACCAAACCTTGGTCAGCGAA
>JAGGTI010000107.1 GCA_021163775.1 Candidatus Zixiibacteriota bacterium | reverse complement strand
AAGAAGTCTGCTCCGGTAGCAGAGACTCCAAAGCCAACAATAAAGAAGTCTGCTCCGGTAGCAGAGACTCCAAATCCAGCGGTAAAGAAGAGTGTTCCGGTAGCTAAGACTCCGAAGCCAACCGTGAAAAAGACCGACACCGCTATAGCGCCTTCCCAGCCAACGGCCAAGCAGACTGTCAAGGTAGTTGAAGTGCCTAAATCGTCGGCCAAGACCTCGGTCAAAGTCACCTCCAAGCCGAAAGCTACTGGAGGACAGCAGGCGCTGGCCCAAAAAGTAACTGGTAAGAATGCGAATAAAAGCAAATCGGTTGCTGGCAAAACTACAGAACCAAAACCACGTGCTACTGCGCGTTTCAGGCGTAAAGCACCATCGGCCAAAATTCGCGGTACTATGGTCGCTGAGTTTCCGAAACGATTGGTTATCAAGTACAAGTCTGGTGGTCGCAGAGATCCATTCGGTAGCCTGATTGACAGCGACCGGACCTACGATAATCCGGTTGAGGTTCGCATTCCAAATGTGGAAGGTCTTAAACTGGTTGGTGTCTTGAACTCTGATGGCGATACCAACCGGGCTCTCTTTGAAGATAAGGCTGGTTTCAGCTATATACTCAAAGGTGGTGATAAGGTTCGCAACGGGTATGTCCTGAGAGTTGACGCAGATCAGGTCTATTTCCAGATATTTGAATACGGCTGGTCGCGTACAGTGGCCCTGACTATGGAATGATATTAGCGAAAGGCTGGTAGAAATATGTGGTGGAAAGACACCAATAAAATGTACAAACTGACAGGTTCTATCCTGGTGCTGTTGATGCTCGCTGTTTCGGTATCAGCTCAGGATGAATCAGCGGTAACGTCGGCCGAACCACAGGTGGATCGGGGAACACCCATTGACAATGTTGAGTTCCAGGGTAGCGACATAAGGGCCGCACTGACTTTTCTGGCCGACTACGGCAAAGCTAATGTGGTTGTAGCGCCTGATGTTGAAGGTACGGTCACAATTCGTCTCAAAAATGTGTATTGGCGCGATGCAATGGAGATCGTTGGCCGTACCTACGATCTGGCGATTGTCGATGATAACGCCGGATATATCCGGGTGATGCGGGCTGATAGCTATCGCAAAGAGTTATCGGATCAGAATAAACACGAGGCCGAGCAACTCAAGTTGGTTGGTCTGGAGACCAAGATTGTTAAGGTCAGCAACTCGGTTGCTGGAGATATGGTCGAGACGGTCAAGAATCTGATGAGTGAGCGGGGTAGCTGTGTGGCGGATGTCCGGTCGAATTCGTTGGTCTTGCAGGAAGTCCCTAACAATTTGCCGACTCTTCTGGAATATATCGCTCACCTTGATTCGCCCGCCAAGCAGATCAAAATTTCGGCTCAACTTTTGGAGATCTCATCGGAAGGTCTGGAAGAATTGGGTGTTAACTGGATGGTTAATGGTGCTTACGAAACCGAATCCGGTCGAACCTACGACCAGAGCGGTCAAGTTATGGCGGACGTGGGCACAGAAAATCCGATTGGACGCTATTCAGTGCAGATTCTCAGTCATGACTGGAACCTGAGTGCTTTTGTTGAAGCGATTGTTAAGAGTGGTAAGGGTAAGATTATTGCCCATCCTGAAATTACTACGGTGGAAAACAAACAAGCCCGTATTCAAATGGGTCAGAAAGTCCCGGTCAAACAGTTTGACGAGTCGGGTAATGTGGTAATCAAGTTTGAAGAGATCGGTACTATTCTGATTTGCACGCCACACATCACTGCCGAGAACCGGGTGTTAATGCATCTCAAGCCAGAGCGTTCGACTTTCCAGTTTGATGCCGCCGGTGTGATCATCAACACTAGCAATGCCGAGACCAATGTGATTGTCGGCAATGGTCAGACTGCTGTCATCGGTGGACTGACAACTCAGGATGAAGTTGAAACCCATTACGGTGTTCCGATTTTGAAAGATATTCCGCTGTTAGGTAATTTGTTCAAGTTTACGAACAAGAAATCTGAGAACCGCGATTTGGTCATCTTTGTCACGCCGACTATTTGCGAAGACGATTTGGCTGTGATCGACGAGCCGTAAGGCAGCTCATATCACGCAATTACAAGCCTCCGTCGGGTTTTCTGACGGGGGCTTTTTGGGTCTAAACCAGACCACAAAAATGCCGATTAATATAGAGTACTTTTGTATGGAGTCAATTAGCAATTAAAGTGAGTCGTTTCAAATACCAGGAGATGTCATGTTAACTAAGGTGCAAAATCGAATCGGGCTGTTGGTAACCATGAGCCTGATAGCGTTCGCGCTATTCGCCGGGTGTAGCTCTAAGAGCACGCTCGATACCACCCCCCCAATTACAGGTGCCGCTGTTAGCGTCGCGGCCTCACCAACTTCGGTTGAAACCAGTGAGAGTTCGGTGGTTGAAGCCACTGTCACTACCGCCGCCGTCGGAGTAGCCGATCAGGTGGTTCAGTTCTCGATCTCGCCCTCAGGAGCGGGAACAGTAACTCCGGAATATGATACCACCAGTGCCAATGGTATCGCCGCGACAGTCTTTACTGCCACGCAATCAGGTTCGGTGGTGGTCACTGCCACAATAGTTGGTGAAGGTCTATCGGGTAATATTGGTATCCAGGTCACAGAAGGTGCCACTGGGGGTAGTGGCAATCTGACTATCTCCGCATCTCAGGCACTGTCGGTGGCCAACGGCCACGATACCACTTCTGTCACAGTGGTTGTGCGTGACGAACTCGGACAACCGGCTTCGGACGGTACGCTGGTCAAATTCGTTGCCGGTGAGCGCTTCGTCGATATCGACGGCAACGGCTACTGGTCGGAGAACATCGATTCCCTGGTGTTTGACGCCAATGCTAACGGCACCTGGGATTCTTTTGGCTTGATTTCCTCGACGGCGGCCATCACCGGAGGGGCGGGTCAGGTTGTAGTCAATTACGTTTCAGGCGAGGAAGCCTATACAGTCTATATCAAAGCTACCGTGGATGACGGCGGCATTGTAGGCGACGCCGAATTGTCACTGCAGATTTCGCCCAACGCGGTACTGCATTCGATTTACATGACCTCGGATTCGGTCAGTCTTTCGGTCAAAGGCACCGGTGGTATCGAAACCGGTACCATTCGGGCTACCGGTTATGATCTTTACGGTAACCCGGTACCTGAAGGTATGATAATTGTCTTTGCCATTCTCGATGGACCTGGTGGCGGTGAGCAACTCGACACCCTGGGGACCGATCATCCCGATACCGCCTACACCAATAGCCAGGGTATAGCGACTTCGACTATTTCATCCGGTACCGCTTCTGGTACAGTGAGAATAAGAGCTTATCAGGAGACGATTCTATCCAATGCGGCTCAGGTTTTGATCGCCGCCGGGCCGCCACAGTATATCGTAATTGGTTCCGAAGAATGCAATGTTCCGTATTGGGATCGTGTCGCCAATCCAGTTAGTATAGTTGCGATTATCTCTGATGTATATCTAAACCCGGTAAATGATTCGACTGTCGTATATTTTTCCTGCGACGAAGGCACCATGATGTCTCACCATGTAAGCACCATGGAGGGTCAAGGTATTGCCACATCAACATGGTTCTCTGGTACAAACGTTCCCACGGCTAATGGCCGTGTCTGGATATATGCTGAAACTGCCGGTGGAACCGTAATAGACTCTTCAATGTTCTACAACTCGTTTGTTGCTGACACGCTGAGTATAGTTGGATGGCAGACTTCGTTGCTCGCTGACGGTGAATCCAATTTCTCAGTCTGGGTTAACGCTGTCGATCTCAACGGGAACTTTGTAGCTAATGGTACCATGTTTTCGGCCGAAGCCAACTATTTGACCGTTTCGAGTGGCTCTTTCGGAGATGGTTGTCATTCTGCTACCGATAGAGTGAAAATAATTTCTTCTACGTTACAGGTTGATAATTCAGTTACAGGTGCCAACGATGATGGCGTCGGTGCGGTCGACTGGGTTACATACTGGGTTGACGGTGGCGCTTCGATCTCACGAGTTTGTTCCCTGTTGACCGGAAACGCCTACAGTGGAACGTCATCCATAACCGGTCCTACTACCGCCCAGCCGGGTGAGTTGATACGACTATCGGCGATAATTGCCGATCGCTGGAGCAACCCGCTGGCCGATCACACTCTCAACATGACGGCCAATGATGGGGTGGTAACAGGAGGTACTCAGGAAACCGACGCTTACGGCGAAGCAGGTGGTTTCCAGTGGACAGCTCCCGCGCTGGATGGCGATTACAATATCACCGTTACCGATACCGACCCAAGAGGTGGTGGTATGATAATTACCATGAAAGTTACGGTCAAAGCGGCAACCTAATCGTCTCTTAGAGACGCATTCAGAAGGAACGCCGGAGGGTTGCCAGACCTCTCCGGCGTTCTCATTTTCTGCTTTCCACTGGCCGATTCCGGCCCTATCTTTATATAATGATTCCGGATGACACCAGAACAACCAAACCACCCGAGACTTTGCTGGACGCTCTTGAAGTCGCCGTTACCGCCTATCCTGACCATGTGGCTCTGAAAGGCGAAGGTGGCCGGGGACTGGTTTTTACCTACTCTCAGGTTTTGGACAAAGTTAAGCGATTGGCCGCCGGACTCCAAAGCCCTGAATATGCCGACCTAAAAGAAATCGGTCTGCTTGCTGAAAATCGACCTGAGTGGCCGATTGCCTATCTCGGAATTGTGGCTTCCGGCAAAATTGTTGTCCCGATTGATGCCAATCTCAAACCGAATGAAATGGAGTCGATCATCGGGCACGCTGGTGTGAAACTCCTGTTTATATCCCAACGCTTTGAAGATCAGCTTGGAAGGGTTAGCGACGACTTCAAAACCGTACTGTTTGAAGACGAGGCTGACAATAACTGGGAACGGGTGATGGGTGATCCGATCGATTTTACGCCGATCGGTTCCCGCGAATCGCTGGCATCTCTGATCTACACCTCGGGTACCACCGGAACCCCCAAGGCGGTGATGTTGACCCACGCCAACTTGATTGCCAACCTGACCAGTATTGGTGCTGATCTTAAGTTCACTGCCGATGATGTATTTCTGTCGCTGTTACCCCTGCATCATACCTTTGAGTCAACTTGTGGTTTCCTGACGCCGCTTACCAATGGTTGTACGGTGGTGTATGCTCGGTCGCTCAAATCAAACCAGATACTCGAAGATATTGGCGCCAGTGGTGCTACAGTGATGATTGGTGTGCCGCTGTTGTGGGAAAAACTGTATCAGGCAATACGACGCAAGATCGGATCGGCACCGCCTGTAAAACGGGCTGTGTTCCGGACGCTTTTTTCGCTCTCGGCCGCTGGATGGCGGGTGAAAAAGAAATGGGGCCGAAGTTTGTTTGCCGATCTGCGTCAGAAAGCCGGTCTTGGTTCGGTCCGAATGTTCGTTTCAGGTGCGGCCGCTATGCCGCCACATATTAGTCGCTTTTTTGTTTTGCTCGGTTTTGATTTTCTACAAGGATATGGGATGACCGAAACTTCGCCGGTTATCTCGGCCAATCGGCCCGATGATATCAAATTCGGCTCAGTTGGACCGCCACTTACCGGGGTTGAAGTGAAAATTGACAATCCGGGCGAAGCTGGTATTGGTGAGATTATAG
>JAGGTI010000098.1 GCA_021163775.1 Candidatus Zixiibacteriota bacterium | reverse complement strand
CATTAACTCTGGCTCAGGTCATACTATCACAACAATAAGTGGATGTAGTAATGGCGCCTACTATGGCTCACATATTTATATTGAAACCTTATTTGGTAATAATACTGATTTGCGAGAAACAGGTAAATGTTTCGCCAGAAACGGTACTATCCTTTCCTCTCCATCAATTTCTGATATCAATACTATAGGTGCACGAAGTATGCTTTTTTCTGGACACCATACAGGTACTTTGGACGCACATCGGATCTTTCAATGCATGGGAAATGCAACGAGAGTAACTGCCGGAGAAGGTAGTCCAACTCCAGATAAGCGATCAGGAGGCAGCGACTATCTTGTTGAGTTGTCTAACCTGCAATCCAATCTTGATGATGATCCCTTTGGTGTTATTGCCTGGGATACTGATGCAGTGAAAGTATGGGCCACAGCATCAGTATCAAAAACATACAGATTTTATGCACAATCCACATTCGCCTTGGCAGCAAGTGAGTTTGTTTTAACAGCAGAATATATGAACAGTGGGGCTAATACGGGTACAACCACAATTGACAGTGATGAAAGTATTTCAACAAGATCAGGTATAACAGATTGGAGCCAATATGTTGAAGTGACGATTAGTCCCTCTCGTACAGGATTTATTTATTTTAATATTGCACTCAAAAAATATTCTTCGGGAGGGCAAGTATTTATTGATCCGTTGATGGTGATAAGCTAATGGCAGCGAACGAACCATTGTGGGAGTATGGTGGTCCTATCTTAATCAACTCAACAGGCTCTACTGTTGCTCCTGATTGGATGTATGGTGGACCTTATTTGGTACATGAGTATGTGTCGGGAGGACAATCAGCATCATTATCAGACAGCCTCAATCTATCAGAAACTTTCACTCCGATTGGCAAATACAAATCAAGTTTATCAGATAGCCTCAATTTAACCGGCAACCGGGATGCTATTGGTAAATATAGCCGAAGCTTATCCGATAGTATGAATTTCAGTGAAACAAGCACACCAATAGGACATTTCTTGAGAGCAATATCAGATACATTTAATGCAACTGATGCCTTGTCTGCGCTGGCAAGTCTTAAAGTTTCCACTTCGGATACATTAAGTCTGACTGATTCTGTTACCGCAAAAGCGGCATTGTTAGCAGCTATTTCCGATATTTTTACATTAACAGATACGCCTACTGCGCTTTCCCATTTAAAGGCAATATTAACAGACACTTTCAATCTTTCGGATGAATTACTAACACAACTATTCGGGAACCTATTTGATACGCTAACACTAACCGATTCGTTTACAAATGTTGGACACTTCATAAAGGCACTTACAGACACCTTGAATTTAACTGACTCCATCACCGTAACAGCCAATCTAAAAGGATCTTTATCAGATACGTTGTCTCTCACTGATAACTTGGCAGCACTTCTCAAAGCACTGGCTTCACTATCAGACATTCTAACCATAACAGATTCGATCACTTATCCAGCCGGCCAGACAGTTTCATTTTCAGATACATTCTCGTTGACCGATTCAACTACAGCGAAAGCAGCATTATTGGCAGCAATCTCAGATATTTTTACCCTGACCGATACAACGACAGCCCTTGCCAAACTAAAGACTACATTATCAGATACTTTCAATCTCTCTGATGAGCTAATAACTAAGCTTATCGGTAACTTGACAGACACTTTAACTCTAACAGATTCAGCTACAAATGTTGGACACTTTTTAACAACTTTGGCGGATACATTGACTCTAACTGATTCAAGCTCAGGGGTAATCCATTTTAAAGTATCTTTGTCCGATACCCTGACATTCTCTGAGCAGATTTCAGCCTTAGCAGCTTATGCGGCTACAATTGTTGACACACTGAATTTAACTGATGAAATTGCTGAAATTTCAATAACAATCACAGGTGAATTGACTATAACATTTTCATCAAGCAAGCCATCTATAACATTTTCATCAAGCAAGCCATCTATAACATTTTCATCAAGCAAGCCATCTATAACATTTTCATCAAGCAAGCCATCTATAACATTTTCATCAAGCAAGCCATCTATAACATTTTCATCAAGCAAGCCATCTATAACATTTTCATAAGGAGATTATCATGATTGAAAAAGCAACAGTGAAGCAAATGAATCAGGCCATTGAGCAATCCAAATTTCTCTTAGAGGGCCTATGGCATGTAGTTCATAAAAACCGATTTGGGAAAGTTCTTTCTGAAGAATGGTTCAAAAATCTGATTACTAATGAGGGACTTGATTATGCCCTGAATGCATTAGCCCATGGTGGGACAGCAATATCTGCATGGTATTTTGCACCATTTAGTAATGACTATACTCCATTGGCAACAAATACTTATGCATCCCCCGGATATACCGAAATGACCACACTCTACAATGAAGCTACTCGACAGGAATGGGCTGAAGGAGCTTCTTCTGGGCAAAGCATTACTAATGCAGTAGCGGCCACAATTACTGCTACAGGTGCAGTAACAGTCTACGGTGCCGGTATTGTTGGTGGAGGGACAGATGCCAATACAAAGGGGGACACCGCTGGAGGTGGAACGCTTCTGGCAAGTGGAAAATTTGCAACTGGGAAAACATTGGCCGAGTCTGAAACATTAGATTTGACCTATACCTTAAATGGAGCCTCTTCATAAGGAAAATAAATTATGGCTGCACCTACATTATCTTTGCATATGGATGAAGGCGGAGCTTACTTTGTCCATATTGCATTTGCTGACGAGAATGGGGACGCCAAGGCTCCAGAAACCCTTAATTGGACACTCACGACTAAAGACGGGCAGACGATCATCAACAATCGGAAGGAAGAAGATATTCCCTCGCCCACTGCCTCTGAGGATGTAGTATTGAATAACGCTGATTGTGCGGTACTAAGTGGTGAGACAGCATCCAAAATAATCCGGCTTTTTACTGTGCAGGGGACTTATAATAGTACTCTTGGCAATGGCCTGAAGCTTAGAGGACAATGTTATATTCCGTTGGATAATTATCCAGCGTTACCGACGAGTTGAGTGGGAATCCACTCAAATGAAAACTAAATTAGTCCTTATTGAGAATATAGAATTTGTAGTCCCTGAAGACTTTAAAGTACCTTATAGAACCATAGCAGAATTTCATCCTTGCTGTGGTGCAGGCAAGGGCTTCGGGGAATGGATAGTTCCAGAGACGATTTGGGGGCTCAGAATAAGTCCGTGTTGCTATATCCATGACAAGAGTTGGGAATTAGCCGAACCCACTTGGGCAGACTTTCATCAAACAAATGCAATGTTTTTGACTAACATGCTGATAATGATACAAGCGAGGCCATCAAAAATCCCTTTAGTAAATGCACTAAGGACTTATAGAGCAGCCACGTATTACAATGCAGTAAGTCTTGCAGGCGCTGCGGGATTCTGGACTTAATATGAGGAACCTATAAGTTGAGGAGGCCGCAATGATATTCACCCGCACCATCTGGGACACAATCGAGCCTTACTTTCTCAAAAAAGAAGCTTGGGGAGAGCCGGACAAGATATCCGGTTTTCTTCTGCTTATTCTTCATGATATTCGGCTCCGTTCTTCCTGGCCCATGATAATCCATTGTGGTACACAGGGAAAACATTGTAAGGGCAGCTACCATTACAAAGGTCTCGCAGTAGATTTCCATTTTAAGCCTCCGAATAACTCCATTTCTTTTAGAGATCAGGCAAAATTTCTTATGCAATATCTTATTGATATGCAATTTAGTAACTTCACCGGGCTTGGAATTTATCCAGAATGGAAGCATCCTGGGTTCCACCTGGATTGTAGGGAGTCCAAGGCCCGTTGGTTAAAACAGAACGGAGAATATGTAGGAATTAATCGATTTTAATTTTGGGGTAAGGAGGCCTATTGGCAGGAACGGGGTGCTTGCTGGTAGGTCTTCCTCTTTTCTTCCTTTTTCAATTTCTTTTCTTGCGGTAGCCCGCCCGCGCAATCCATCCAGAAATTGGTAGCATTAATCGTAAGCAATATATTCTTTGCTCTGTCTTAAACAGATTCAGATCTTGTTTCTTTCTTAAAGCTATTATCCACAATGATTTTATATATGCTTTCCATTCTCTATATTCTGAAAGCATCCATAAATTTTCTTCTTCCTCTTTATAAATATCTGGTTCTGGTTCATAATAGGTAGTCCACTCTATGGTGCTTGTGCAATCAGTCATTTGATGGGGTGCAATTAGGAGAAATATGCCATGCCCATATGAGCTTTGATGTAACTGATGGAACATTCCCTAATCCCCTTCCTTTCTACCTTCCTCAATCTTTGCTTCACACCTAAATTTGAAATTCAAGTGACACCTGTTCACTTTTTGCGTTATGTTCTAGTTATCAATTTTTATAAAGTATTCTCCCAACGTATCGTCGTCCCAACACCGGCCATAGTAGAATTTACGCTGACCTGGTTTTATAGATTCTATAGCTTCGTAACTGCCAATCTCCATATTCTTAAAACCAACCTGAAGATTCCCATTCGTTTCCATTAGTAATTGTAGTTTTGAAATAACTTCTGAGATTTTCAACCTTTCCCCCTCTAATCTAATAAGTCATCAGATTCAAAGTCCGCGCCATGGCCTTTCTTGAAAGCATGGCGATATTCCCAGCCGAACATGCGCCATCTAGATTCTGCTTTGGTTTTGGGTTTCATCTACCAGGAAGCAGTATGTTTCATGATTATCTCTGTCCAGCTTTCTTTTATTTCATCCAAGATATCATCATCTAATCCATGAAGATCAAAACCTTTGCGACTTGACAATTCTTTTATGATTTCTTTTACTATTAGTTTTGCTTTTTCAGTATTCACAATAATACCTATCCTCTCTTTATACGTCTGCCACATTTCGGGCAATAGGAATATTCTGGAAAATTCACCTTGTAGTGAACACACTCTAGGCATTTTTTCTGCCCGGGCTTGACTTCCGCAACAACTTTAATCATTTCCGGCCAGAGATAATGGTCATTTTTCTTGTCTATTTGCTTCTCAACAACGAAGAACTGATGCATTTGTTCAGATTGGTTTAGTTCTTCTTCTAACTCTTCGACTCGATTTATTAACCAGAGAATACTATCAACAGTCCAGGTATTAAGAAAGACGCGCATCCAGTCGCAGTCGCCAAATTCTTTTTTGATTTTTTCAATATTCATGGTAATATCTCTACAAATTAATACATACCCAAACTATTAATAAATAAAGAACATTTCACAGGAATAGCATACTTTTTTATAAACTTTTCAAATTCTGTATCAATCTTCAACTGCCACTTTCGGTCTGTGTCTCTGATGCCATCGTTAGCCAATGAATCCTGTGGGCGGAGCCAGATCAATTCATCATAGGTTTTTAACCAACAGAGAGTCATTGGCAACATTTTTTCTGCGATATCTGCAAATCCTGCGACTTTAGTATAGATTAGAAAGTCCAAAATAGAGCGACTACATACCAGGATGTCTGCTTTGGATAAAATCTCTCTATTGAGTTGAGCAGTCCAAATCCATAACTGACTGGCCTGCGTGGTCTCCGTGTTAATAGGCAGTAGGCAATCACGGGAGATGCCATCAATTTCAATTATTCTAACATCCTTTTCAGGACGTGCGGACTTCAGTTTGTTAGCCAGTGCAAGTGTCTTTGTGCTCTTCCCCGTGCCATGTGTTCCT
>JAGGTI010000016.1 GCA_021163775.1 Candidatus Zixiibacteriota bacterium | reverse complement strand
TTTCAGAGAAAAGTCGGGGCTGAAACTGTTCCGATACGACATCGAAAAACCAACATCACGGTCGGTGCACAGCTTGACAGCTTTTGATCTATTTACAAACGGGGTGCTGGTGGATGAGATAAGAAAATCAGTTCCAAACGGTGGCTTGTATTGCCCCATGCTGAATGACCACTGCTTATGTGGTGAAATAGTCACCTGGCCGTCGAGCAGTTTGGGTGATTTGGCAAACTCACCTTGCACCTTGATTTGAGCATATTCGTTGATATCTCCCTTTACAGAAATACGAGCTCGCTTGGAGACAAAACTGGATGTCTCGTCCGAACCGCTGACGAAATGCTCGTGCACAAATGCGCTCAGAGCGATTTTCCCGTGTTTCACCGATGGGTTCGGTTGAGCGGCAGAAGTTTTGCCTGCAAGCAGATTGTCCAACGAAGCGTCGAGTCCGGCAATGGTGCTCTTTAGTTCGGCAATCTGTTGGTCGCGGGTAGCCGCTTCCTGCTGAACCATCTCAGCTAAGTTGGCTTCGATCTTGTCGACCGCCTCCATCAAAGCATCCAGATTCTGAGCTGGCAACTGCGGTGCAAAAGCCAACAATAGCAGTACAACCACGCATCCGTGAAGTACACTTCTTCTCATAATTCCCTCCCCAAAAGTAAAGTATAGTAGGATTTTGCATGTTCCATTTTCACAATTTAGCTCTACACCAATTCGTATTCAGCTTCGGTGATAATTTTCTCAGCTTCGAGCCAGTCGTCCAGATCATTTCCATGGCCGCTCCCTCTTCGTTCAAAAACAGAATGAGCCAGCTCTTCATTCAAAACGTGGCGAAGTTGAATATCCTGTTCACCGCTCAGTGACATACTGACTACGATACAGTCCCCATCGGTAATCATAATATGATTATCGGCTCCATTGTCATTTTTCATAACCGAAATATTAACAGGTCGATAGATCGAGACAACCGGCTCAGCTATCATATAAGGGTTGTTACTTCCGACGATTAAGCTGATTTCCTCAATCCACCTGCCTTTCTTAGAGACCGAAAAGCCGAGGAATATGGATGATTCCACCGTTTCCACGCTACCTGTAGACTCGTATTCGATTTTCACGCTGGCGCGACGATATTGATTGGCCAGGTTGAATTCTTTGCAGAATCTCAACCAATCGCTTTTCTTAATTTGAGTAAACATTCCAACATCCCTTCATTATTTATAATTGTTAATTTCATCACAATTTGATCCGTTCATCATTATTATGCGAGTTTCAACAGACTGTTGTTGTCGGCGTTCTGTTTGGATTCCAACCTGTTCTCAAAATCGTCTGGTTTTATTTCCGAGATTAGCGACGGGTTGTCCGGTTGGCCTATCGGGTCGGTGTTTTGCCCGTCCGCTTTAATAACCGGCCCCCAGAACTCGTCCGAACTCCGCGCGGCAAGAATAAAAGCTATTTTTTCAAGTACCCTCGAGAAGTAACCTTCCTCCAGCATTTCAAATGCAAATGGTACTGGCGAGGCGAGACTTATCACACCCTGTTTGACCCCTCTATATAGAAGCGGACAGACAACCAGTGCTGATGTTGACCGGGAACTCATCAGGCGTTGCTCAACGAAGTTGCCGGAAAAGTGACCGTTTACCTGTTCGTGGATAATGCGGTTTGATTGCAGAGCCTGGTAGAACAGGGAATTCTCGGCTGGAAGACTCATAAGAACACCTTCCTTAAAGGAGTTCATATCCCACCAGGAGGAGAGTTTAAGCATGCCGGTCTGATCGCAGTAGATCGCCAGCGCCGCCTTTGATATTGAAAACCATTTTCCTAATTTGTTTACCAGTTCGCAGAAAAGGGTTGGAGTTGATTTTTCCTGAGATAGAAGGCGAATAAACGGTCGACTCAAGGCTGATCCTATGCCAGGGAGCGCCGGACGTACGGTGGCGCGTCTATCCTTGATACGCTTTTTAAGTCGATTAAGAATGAATGCGCTCATGTTCAAGCTTCCTCACTCATTGTTTTGTTTTTAAGTTTCCGCATTAGCTCGACTGTCTGTTTCAGGTATTCCTGTGGTTTGGTTTCATCCGGGCTAAGTGTTATCATATGTTCCAAGGCACTTTTAATTGTACTCAGGCGATTTTCCAAAACGGGATCTTCCCCCTTGGCGCTCTCCACTTTTTCCTTGAGGGCGCGGAGGAGACTACACATATGCATGGCATCAACACTATTCATTATTCATTCAATTACTCCGAGCTGTCGTCATTAGTTGATTGTCCGTGTAACTCCAGGAGCCTGTCGATTTCCCTGATAAGGTCAGGGACTCTTGGATCTGTCGATAGTTGATCGCTGACATCAGCAAGAAGTGCTCTGGCGGTCACAAGTTCGAACATTACATCCATACTCGTGTGATCAGAGGAGAGAAGTTTGTCTTTCAGGTATTGCATACGATCAGCAATGCGATCAATTCTATTTAGTATTGTTTCATCGGTCATAGTTCGCTCTGTCCCATCCCGTTCCACAAACTCCCAAGTGCATGCTTGCATACATAAGTAGAGATTGTCTACCCTTGAGATATTAACTCGGACAGCAGGCTAAATATCGGAGGTATGTAAATGTGACACGTATGGGACATACTGAGTGTCCCTTCGTGAGAAATTTGGGCAAAAAGATAACTGCTTGGAAGACAAGCGGTTAGTGTTCTATCGATGAATAAGTGTGGTTTGGGAGCTACTATATTCCTCTGAGGAAGGAGGTCAGGCTGACTTTATCGCTTGATATCCCCAATTTACGCCGAATACTCTTGCGTTGGTTTCGGACGGTTCCTTCGGAAGTATTAAATAGAGAAGCGATATCTTTGGATGACAGCCCGTCCTTAACATACTTGCTTATCTCCACTTCACGAGGAGATAGGTGGGTAAACAGAGATTCCAGTTCACTGACAAATGGAGATGTTACGGAAGATAGGTTGTCCTCTATCAATGTAATATAGTTGGTTTGAATATCATTGGCACTATTCTTGAGTTGGCGCAGTAGGGGCATCACTACCCGATCAACGTGTGATTGCACAGACAATAGATTGTCCTTTTTTTCGGTCTCTATTCGAGCCAGTACACCCTTGAGAGTGGTATTGGCTTCCTGAAGAGCTTGACTTTCGGCAATCAACTGGAGGTTGGACGCATGCAAATCAGCCTCAATACGCTTTCGCTCCAGATACAATCCAATTGTTGCGGCCAGGGTATTGATCAATTCTCTTTCTTCGGCTTGGAAGGAACCATCGTCAATTTCGGGTCGTTCTTCAGTATAAAATACTTCTATTTTCCCTTTGATTTTTCCAGACACGGTAATGATGGCTGATTGGCACCGCTCAGACTCAGCAAAGTTGTCAGTTGTATAGATTCGTTTACTCACCACAATTCTGGAGCGGGTGATTTCCGGGTATTGCCATGACTGCGGGATAATATCGACAATACTCTGAATAGTTTCGTCAAGAGAGAGATTGGTGTCCATTTCAATTTGTAAGACCGAGGACAGACAGTTGAGTTCCTTGATGCGTTCGCTGAGGTCATGTGATTTTCGTTGCAGTGCCTTTTCGATCCGCTTACGCTCGGTGATATCCTGAGAAAAACCTATAATGCCAACAATATTGCCACTTGAATCCCGGTATGGAATTTTGTCAGTCTGAACCCAGAGGGTGTTATCGCCGACAACCATTGGCTCTATGATATTTCTCTTGGGTATTCCGGAATTGATCACTTCGAGATCATCCTGCCAGTATTGTTCAGCATTTTCCGGGAAGAGTTCAAATACTGTTTTGCCCTCAATCTGTTCTCTTGACAATCCGGTTACATCAGTCATGCTCTTATTTACGCGGATAAAGCGATTATCTCTATCTTTGTAGAATATGAAAGCAGGGACTGAATTGAGAATGATATTGATCTCTTCATCTTTTAATTTTTGCGATTTTATTGTTTGTTGTAACTCCGTGATATCTTCAACAAGACCTTTGTAGTGCGTAATATTTCCCTGCTTATCCCTCACCATGAAAGTCCAGTCTTTCACAATGCGACATGAACCATCCCTGGTCAGGATTCGATACGGCTCATGAGCAAAATCTACCCTTCCAGCTTCTTGACCAGCTGCTTCCACTTCCCGATTTACTCTTTTCAAATCATCCGGGTGGATGCACTTGTCATAGGATATTGTACCTGAGATGAAATCCTGAGCTGTATAGCCAAATACTTTCTCGACATTTTCGGTAACAAACTCAACCGGCCAGCCTTTCATGTTCTTCCAGGTAAAGGCTACCGATGAACTCCGATTGATGATGGCGTTGGCTTCTTCGAGTTTCGCTCCCGCCTGTTTGTGCTTGGTGATATCCTGGAAGCATTCGATTATCTCTTCGACATCACCTGAATCATTCAGGATTGGATACGCATGGACTTTGATATCCCTTGTGTTCCCATCCCTGTCGCGATGAGTCTGCCAAACTACCACAGGTTGCTTTGTCTTCTTGATCTCCCTGAGAGGGCATACGTGGTCGCTGTCATCACACGGTTTGCTTCGGCCATACTCCAGTTCATAACAGGTAGTTGCCTGCGAGAGGTCGCTATTGATACCGATGTTACTGAATTTCTTGATTGTATAATTATTGGCGTCAATGACACAGAATGGATGTACCAAAGAATCAGGAATTCGGTTCAGAAACTCAATCTTCTTTTTTGTGTTGCTGTCAACCAATTGGTTTTCCCATGTGATCAGTTTGCAATATCCTCGTATCCCAATTGCGTGTGCTGCACTTGAATGAAGTCAGCCAATCGCTATTTATTTATCGGCAAATTGTGCAAAAATATTACAGTTGGGCGACAGACAGAAAGGATTACCGAATCAATAAACAGAAGACAACGACAAATGTGACGGGCCAGCACAGAGCCTGGCGAGCTAACCGCCGAACCGCTCTTCGCCTAACCTGGCTTCATACAGCCGCTCGTAGATCGCGCCTTTGGGCGTCAGAGTTGATTTGAACAAAACCACACGATATAGAGTGAGCGGGATCGGCTTCAGTTCAAACGTCTGCAGATGGTCAACCAGTTTGTCAACCCGCCGACCCTGACGCACGCGGCCCAGGGTCAGATGTGGTTTGAACGGCCGTTTCTCTTTTTCGAAATGGAGTTTAATCATTTGGTGATCGATATCTTGCGCAAGGTCATCAATAAACTCAATTGGTTCCGAACCGCCAATCCAGATAACACGCGGACGGTGGAAGTTGGGGAACGCGCCGATCCGATCAAGAGTCGTTTCTAATGGTTGATACTGTGTGGCTATTTCGTCGATGGCACCGGTAATCTTATCGACCAGTTTCTCGTCGGTGTCGCCGAGGAACTTGACAGTCAGGTGAATATTCTTTGCCGGCACCCATTTGACGTTATCGCTTTTTGGTCGAAGTTGTACCAGCAGTTGGTCGAGTTCGGTTTCGACCTTATGCGGTAAGGGTAGGGCTATAAACAGGCGGAGCATGGGATTGTCTCCATCGTGTTATCAATGAGTTTCCGTGTTGTTTTTCCGACGCGGATCCATGCTTCGTTATTGAACGCGACTGGCGTGGTTGTTGCCGCATCAATCTGAATTATAATCACGGATCGCTCGTCTTTGATGACACCAGTACCCCACCCAGCGGGTGGGTTTTCTTTCAGTCGGGGCGTGGCCCACCCGACGCCTCCAGGCTGTACCTGTTCGCTCTGGGTGGGGTACCAAGTTACCCTGAGCTTGTCGAAGGGTGGCTTCTGTCATACGCTCAACATGACGTTGGCGAACCACCAAGAGGT
>JAGGTI010000089.1 GCA_021163775.1 Candidatus Zixiibacteriota bacterium | reverse complement strand
ATGTGGTGCGTCGGACAGGGCAGGGGGTAGACCAAAGTTTTGGAATCGTTGGCGCGGTTCTGTCGCTGGCCGGGTGTGTGATCGGCAATTACCTGACCGTTTGTGCGCAGATCGCCGATTTCGAGAGTGTCGAGTTCTTTGATGTACTAATGGCGGTCGACATACAGATGGCGATCGACCTTATGATTAAGAGTTTTGATTTTATGGACCTGATGTTTTACGGTCTGGCCGCATACTACGGCTATAAGAATTCATTTCGTACGATGACTGAGGGAGAGTTAGGTTCAATCGTCAGGTAGCAAGGTCGGGTTAGAAGTTCCGGTCGATCAGCACTTCGAACGTGGAGTCGGGTGACCCTGCCCGATGCCTGGTAGATATAAAAAAATATCGTCAGGCCGAGTCGCCTGACGGCACTTGTAATCAGTATTCTTATTGAGGAGATTTACCGGTTATGGCACATCGTGTTTGCCCCTGGTGGATGGGGTACTTACTGGCCGGCCCGATCAGGCGGCTACTTGAAAATCCGAAAAAGATGTTGTCCGGATTCGTTGAACCGGACATGACCGTTCTGGATGTCGGTTGCGCTATGGGGTTTTTCACTCTGCCGACGGCCAGGATGGTTGGTCCTCAGGGACGGGTTATTGCGGTCGACCTACAGGAGAAGATGCTCAACTCTTTGCGCCGTCGGGCACGTCGAGCCGGTCTTTTGGAGCGAATGGAACTCCGAACTTGTAGCGATACAGACCTGGGGGTCGACGATCTGACTAATCAGGTCGATCTGGCTCTGGCCTTTCATGTTGTCCACGAAGTACCGGATGCCTCCGGTTTTTTCGCCCAGTTGTACCCAGCGATCAAGCCGGGTGGCAGACTGTTGCTGGCCGAACCCGAAGGCCATATAAGCACTGACGAATATGCCGTCACCGAGGCCACCGCCCAAAGCGCCGGTTTTGCTTCATTGGAACAACCGGAGTTCAGACGTAGCCGAGCAACACTGTTTGAGAAGAGATGAAGGGTATGCTCGGGTGGCCGTAGGTTCTGTCTTGAGGTTGAATCTTTGGACCTATATGGCGTATTTTTTTCGGCTCAGAACAAAGACCGAATCACAGTCAATAATATCGCGCCGTAGCGAAGTTTTCAGGGCGTCGATGTTCTCGGCATCATGCCGTGTCATGACATAACAAGCCATAGTGAACAGAACCAGCGAAGGCATCAGGCAGATGTCTGAACGCTTGCTTTCCTTAGTTGATGGTTCATCAAACCAGCTATGGCGCTGTTCGGGGCGTGTGTAGCGAGCCGCGTTGCCGACCAGCATCCCCTTGGCCTTGATCGCCGATGTACGATTTTCAATAGCTGTCTGGAGTGCAGTCACTTGATTGACGAGAATCGGTCCGGATTCGGAGTGGGTTGCCCGAACCATCAAGCGTACACTTTTGTCATTTGCCGGGTGAACCTCAAAAGCGGACGCCTTGCCATTAGATGTTGGTTGCAGACAGGTAAACCCCAGAATTTCCAATGCCGTCCGGGTGGCAATTTCCAGTTCGCCTTCGCTCTCAAAGAGCAGATGGGGCAGGTCGTCATACACGTCTTGTTTGTGTATCAGACTGGCCAATTGTTTCTTGAGGGCCTCCATTTTGATTTCGACCTCATCAATTTTGGATCGGAATGGGCTGAAATCCCGCACTTGTTTTTCGTAATAGTCGAGCCAACTGGGACGGAGCGAGCCCGATTGGGCGCTGGCCGCAATCTGCTTGAAGGCCTCGACCATTTTTGCCGTTTCGCCCTTAATCAGAAACTGAGGTACCAGGTAGATCTGTCCCGGAATCGTGTCAAACGACAGTCTTGAGATAGCGGCCGCGTTGGTTGATGAACCACTGGTGGCGATTACCTCCATTTGAGCCTTGCTGGTCGAGTTCAGGGTCTGAACGCAATGGATACCGGACTTGCCGAATACTCCATGCAGTGGGTTTTTTGGGTTTAGGTACCTGAGCGTTTTGGCCTGACAATAGGTCAGCGAATAGACACCCAGAATGTCTTCCAGCCAGAAGAACGATGAAATAACCGATTCGGTGTATTTTCGGGTTCCGGTCGAACTGCGTTTACGCACCTTTATATGCGATTTCGGAATGTTTGACCTGATGACCAGCAATCCGCCATTTCCCAGGAACTGCGTAAGCGATGCGGCGACTCGTTTGACACCCGACAGGTAGTGGACAAAATCTCGTTCTTTGAAGGAGACGTAGTTTACATCGGAAATCTCGGCTTCGGGGGACAGCAGACGATTGGCGATGGCAAACCGGTGAGGGTCAAAGAAAATCAGCTTGTAGTTGGCGAAGTCAACGTCATCCAGCAGATTACAGGTTGGAAACTCCCGGTCATGGGCTGACCAATTGACAAACATGGCTAACGATTGTGGTGTCTGTTCCAGTCGGACACCCTCGAAAGTGGCGACGAGCGTGGCATCTGCTGAGCCGTCTGATTTTTCCCTGATGTTGTTCATTTACTCCCAGCTTGTAGGTCTGTCAAATTCTTTCCTGTCGATGTCACCTGTTTCCAGATACCCGCCCCGGTCAAGACCATGATTCTCTTATCGGAATCAATTTGATTAGGTTGAGGAAAGAATTCTCCGATTTGGTGGGAGAACTGCCGGGGTGTTGTTCAAGTGTTTGACACCATTGTTCTCCTGCCGTATACTCGGTGGTATGAACGAGCGAGAGAAGGTGGTTTAGAATCTATGAGCAGATCAAAAGTAGCTGTTCTCAGAACTAATGCCGAGCAGGTGGTTGAAGACTACCGCCGGTTGCTCGAGTTGATCGACTACAAGTCGATTCTCGATTTTGAACAGGATACGATTATCAAACTCAATCTGTCCTGGACCAAGTATTTTCCGGCATGCTCATCCCAGCCGTGGCAGGTTGATGGAGTCCTGCGTACGCTCGTGGAGGATGGATATTCCCGCGACCGGATTTTACCGGTTGAAAACAAAACGGTGGTCACTAATCCTATAAAGGGTGCCCACAACAATCTCTGGATGCCGATATTGGATGAACTCCAACTCGGTTTTACGCCGTTGCCGGATGTCGAATGGGTCGTCTACCAGTTCAAAGAGAAACTGCTCAAGCTCGATCAGATATTTCCCGAAGGAATCCAGATCCCAAAGATGTACATCGGCAAGCAGATTCTTCACCTTCCGACGATCAAGACTCACGGTCATTCAACGACTACCGGGTCGATTAAGAACTCGTTTGGTGGTTTGCTCAAGGAAGTTCGGCATTACGCTCACAAGTACATGCACGAGGTGTTGGTTGATCTGATGATCATGCAGAAAGAACTGCACCCGAACATCTTCGCCGTTATGGACGGTACGGTCGCTGGCGATGGTGCCGGACCGCGCACTATGATTCCACGTAGCAAGAACCTGATCCTGGCTTCGGCTGACTCGGTGGCGATTGATGCTGTCGCGGCTAAACTGATGGGGTTCGATCCGATGAGTATCCCGTACCTGCGGATGTGTCACGAGCGCGGCCTGGGCGTAGCCGATCTGAATGAAGTAGAGATCCTGGGTGAAGATATTTCCGAGATCAATTTCCATTTTCAAACCAAGAAGTCGTTTGTCATCTGGGGCGACCAGATGCTTCGCAAGGGACCGCTGAGGTTTCTCGAGCATATTGCTCTGCACTCACCTCTGGTTGTCTGGGCACCGATGGCGAGTAATTTCTATCATGATGTGCTCTGGTACCCGACTGTTGGTAAGTCGATAATCCGCAAATTTGCCACCACAGAGTGGGGTCAACTGTTTGAGAAGTACAAGCAACGTAGTTGACTAGTGTAGTGTTTTATTCAGATGATATTTTATCAAGTAGCAGGTCGGGTTGCTTGCAACCTGACATCCAACGATTGTCTAATGGCGGAACCACCAAGGGGTTCTACCCTACAAGAATATAGACGGTGGCGGGTTCGAAGACGGACTCGCCCTACCCACTTTTTCATCAAGGATAAATCAAATTGTCACTTATCAACAAACCACTAATCAGAGTCAAAAAATCAATAATCCAGGGGCGTGGAGTGTTTGCCGCACGGCGCATTCGTAAAGGCCAGCGAGTTATTGAGTACACCGGGGAAATTATCGATCAGGCCGAAGAGGACAGGCGGGGGTACGATGATTCGGCGATGTCTCGTCATCACACGTTCCTGTTCAAAATCGACGATGAGTATACTATCGATGCCACACACCGGGGCAGTATCGCACGCTATATAAATCATTCCTGTGATCCCAACTGCGAGGCGGTTTGGGAAGACAGCCGGATTTTCATAGAAGCTATTCGTAATATCCAGCCGGGTGTAGAACTTTGCTATGATTATGCTTTTGAGCATGAAGGTCGGTTGACCGAAGAGGATAAGGCTTTATATTTTTGTCGTTGCGGTTCAAAGAAGTGTAGGGGTACGATTCTCAAACCCAAACGCCGCAGGAAGAAACACAGAAACAAATAGAGTAAAATAATTCGGTGACAACATGATATGACAAAACGCCCGGAATAAACTCCGGGCGCTTTGTTCTAATCCAATTTTGGTTTAGAGGTTCTCTACATAAATCTGATGTCCACACCGGCGAATGACATACCAATAAGCATCATAGTCATGGCAAGAGCGACCATAACCAGCCAGGTGATTATTGTCACTGCCGCGCCTTTGCCTCGTGAGATGCCGAAGATGATCGAGTATCCAAAACTAAGTACCACCAGCGACCAGATCGCGAATACGTCCGCGAAGTAGAAAAAGATTCCCAGGACCGAGACGTAGTCGGTTTGCTGCATCAGAGCCGCCGGGCCGATCGAAACTTGAGCTGTACCTTTGGCAATCGCCATTGGGATTCGGATCAGACCACCGACCATCGGAATAAGTCCCGCCAGAAGCCCGACGCCCCAGATATCCATAAACTTGGATTTACCACCGAGCAGAAAACCACCAATAAACCAGGCCAGTAAAGCGCTCAGTATACTAAATATGGGTACTGCGATGGCTGGGCCGATCGCGGCTAAGATCGCATTCGGGTTCTGAGCATCCTGCCGCATTTGTTCCAGAATAGGTGCGGGAAGCGTCGATGTCTTCATCATTTCATACTGATCCATCGTCGTCTGCTCCGCCGTGAAAAATCCGGCGGCCGAAGCCATTACGATCATTAGTATCAGCGGTACCCAGATAGTAGGTTTCTGTTTGAAAGCCTCAAAGGCCTCGATAGGCGAGAAAAATACATCGCCGATAATCCCCCAGATACTTTTCTGCGGGGTAGCTGTGGCTGGTTCCATGTTCATGTCATCTACTCCTGAAAGCTTGGTTAACTCAACATAGGTCAAGTTGTCAGAGCGTCGTGGTAGCCAAATTATAGCACTATCGACCGCACCGTCACAAGACATTTGTTGAGCGATTTGAATCTGTAGGATATACGCTCAAGTGCTCCAGTTATTCAAAACAATATAAGTGGAGGTTATGCATTCTTGTTATTTCCTGAAAAAACTGCTACTCTCCCGCGTAGAACTGAAAATACACCAGAATCGTAATCAGGATAGCGAACAGTATTCCGCACAGAAAACCGGTGCGGAAAGTGTTGATCTTTTTCAGGAAGGCCAGTCGCTTTCGGGGAAGATCACTCAGGTCGGCATGACAATGTTTGCAACGGGTGGCCGTGGTGGCGATTGTCTCACGGCAGAACGGACAGCGACGGGTTTCTTTGGCGAGTGACATACGACAAGATGCCGGTTAAGTGGTCAGCGAATCAACCACAAAAGAACACATTGTATGTGGTGTCGGGTGACCCTGCCCGACACTTGGTGGACAGTATCGTAGGGCGAGTCCGTCTTTGAACTGGCCATTTTAATGGGGGATCGACCTACAAATCTCTCACTCCGTCACACCCGCCTCTTTATTTCGTCTCACCCGCGCAGGCTGGTGCCTATGTCCACTCGCATCTCGGAAAAGCAGTCAAGGGTCAGCTTGGGTCTTTGCTCCAATGCGACCGAATATCTGTTCTGCGAAGATTGGTGGTCATAGATTCCCGAC
>JAGGTI010000047.1 GCA_021163775.1 Candidatus Zixiibacteriota bacterium | reverse complement strand
CCGCTCTTCAATGGTGAGCTGATTGTATTTCTTTCCCATAACAACACCTTATACAGGTGTTGCACTTCGTTTGTGAATTGAGCGGGTCACCGTACCAGTCGAACTCGAATACGCCGAACCACTGGAAGCGCTGATCGAGCTTTGTAGCGACAAAACCAAAATGCGCCCAGGGACGAACGGGATCAGGTACGACCTTTTGGGTGCGAGAGTCGAGTTGTCAATGGTGCCATCTTGGCCCGGGGACGAAGATCTTTATCGAACAACTGGTGGAGTAGCTAGGGGAATAAATGATGAGCAAATAGTCGTATTGACAGGAGAGACGATTGAAGAGTTCATCCACTTGCCAAGCAAGGATTGGCCAGACCGGTTCTCCAAATTTCCCCCGTCGTTGCTTCTCTTGTTCCGCCTTGATCAGAGCCCCATATGGGGGGCTCATGACGGCCAAGACTACGTTGCGGCAAGGTCGATGCCGGCAGGAGAGTATTTCTGTTTTATTCGTCTTCATCTACCGACAAATAGAGTTGGCGTCTGGTCGGGCAATCTGACTTCGCCTCAGTTTTTCCAGACAATCAAGGAGGAAATCCATGTCACCCGACCAGCGACCTTCGTCGTTCCTCTGCCCTACTCCTTCGATAGGTACGATGAAAAGGGTTGGCGTTTTCTTTCACCGGGTACCGACACGCTGCATCTTCGAGTTCAAGACGGATACCGCCCCTGTGTCTCAAGCTACTTCTTGCATCGTCTCATTAATCGCAACAGCCAGATTTGCGGTAACGAGCCTGTTTACTTACCGAGAGATTTCATCAAGGATATAACCAGCAGTGCATTACTTATCAGCAAGATCCAAGTATGTCAGACTCCACAAGAGCTCTATTCTCGTGAGTACTTCCCCTGTCACTTACCACTCTCGATCCCGTTATGGCATCGTGTTGACACAACTCTTATACCTCAAACACGAATTGACTCTATCTGGAACACTATTGCTCCTACGGATACAGTGACAGTGTCGGTGCCCACAGACTACAGTCTTGTAGACTGGAACAGTACTCGCGGATGGAGGTTTGAGGCGGATAGATGCTTCACTCCTCGAATTCAAATAGAAAAGGGGAAATCGTGGGTTCTGTGCTTCTCACACAGCGGATACGTTGATCAGGATGCCCTAATCAATACCCCGTTGGATTTTGCTGATGACTCCCTCTTCAAAGCCGAACGACTGTGGGAGAAGGATTATATGGTGGCTCGTATTCAGCTCAGGGTGCTTGAGACAGCGGGTGAGCCTGAAGCCAAATCGGACGTCTGCAATCGCCCTGACTCGAGAGTCGTGAGGAGCCACGATTACACACTCAATATTCCAAAGAACGTCTACGATTCAATCAAGGCCACCATTGAGGAATAAGAAAGGCGGGGCAGAGTAGCCCCGCCTTGTGGTTTGTTTTCGCAGGCCGTCCTTCAACCCTTCGACAAGCTCAGGGCAGGCGTGGCTCAGGACAGGCCAGGTTTCGACCTTGTATTACTTCCCTTTGAACTCGGCCTTGCGTTTCTCTAAGAACGCCGTGCAACCTTCGGTCTTGTCATAACTACCGCAGATCGCACCAAAATTGACTTTTTCGAAATCCAATGCGTTCGACAAAGGCATATCCAGACCGCGATTGACACAATCCTTGGCCATCCGAACTGCAAGCGGGCTTTTCGATGTAATCGTCTGGGCCATCGCCAGTGCTTTGTCCATCAGTTCTTCGGGCGCACAGATTTCATCAACGAAACCTATCCGGTACGCTTCGTCGGCTTTGATCATGTCACCGGTGAGGATCAACTGCATCGCCTTACCGCGTCCGACCAGACGGCTCAATCGCTGGGTGCCGCCATAGCCGGGGATCAGACCGAGGTTGACTTCGGGCTGCCCAAACTTGGCTTTCTCCGACGCTATCCGGATATCACAAGCCATCGCTAACTCACAGCCGCCGCCGAGCGCAAAACCGTTGACCGCCGCAATGACCGGCTTGGGGAAATTCTGGATGCTCTTGAACAGGTAGTTGCCGCGGGCAGACATATCCATACCACCTTCGATATCCATGTCTTTCATCTCGGAGATATCAGCCCCGGCGACAAATGCTTTGCCAGCGCCGGTGATAATCAACACACCGAACGAATCATCGCTCCAGTGTGAACTGATGAAACCCTGAATCTCGGCGACCGTTTCGCGGTTGAGCGCGTTCATCGCCTTTTCGCGGTTGATCGTAAGTACGATCGCCGCGTCTTTTTTCTCGACTAAGATATTCTTGTAATCAGCCATTCTGCCTCTCCTACTAATAAATATATATAAATGTCATACTTTCATACTTATGGATCATCGCGGCTCATGCGGGTCGAGTCAGATAGCGATTCAACAGAGTCTTCATTGCTCCGCCACTTGCTGTACGCATCCTCAAGATAGTTCGCCTCCCATCGCCGCTGTTCCGGTATTGAGGGATGATGGAAGATGATCTTCTCCAAAGCGACATCGGGCTGTCTCACATGCGGCACCTCATCACCTTTCAAGACTTCTTCCAGCTCGTCATGGGAGAGAAACGTGATGGAATAGTAAAGATCCTCAAAGAACTCTGACATACTCGCCCAACTCGCGGACGTATAGTGTCGTAATGCCCCATAGAGCACTGAGTGAGCAGCGACCTCGTTCTTGAATCTGTTGCTCATGAACAGTTCGCTTTCGTGGATAGTGCTTTGAAGCTTGTCCAGAGGTTCCATAAGAGTCAGAAAAGAGGCATCAACGGAAGTATCCGCGGGATGTGTCCTAAAATGCCACGCGGCCCGGCGAAAAGTATCATAGACCTCTCTGTACGCACTGTGTACATCTAGATAGGCTTGAAATCGCCTCGCATAGTAAGCAGCTTGGCGCTCACGAGCCAAGTCCAGCTTTGACTGGTGATCCAGTTCGTCCTGCCGAAGCCTGCTAGCATAACCCTCTCCAACCCAGTGAGCTATCCCACCTGTAAACAGAACAACTAAGAACGTCAATACGATTCGAAGCCAGATTCGCTGTTTCTCCAATTTGTGGGACAACCGCAACTTCTTTTCTTCATCGCTCCAAGTCATCAGCCTGTTACCCTCATCAGCTTCATTCGTGTCGATCATTTCTTGCTATAATCGTAAAACCCGCGCTTGGTTTTCTTGCCCATATAACCGGCGTTGACCATCCTCCTCAACAGCGGCGGCGCCGAATAGTGCGAGTCTTTGAATTCATCGAACATAATATCAGCAATGTACAAAATCGTATCGAGACCAATAAAATCGGTCAATGTGAGCGGCCCCATCGGATGCCCACAGCCATACATCATACCGTTGTCGATATCTTCTTTAGTCGCGAGACCACGCTCCAATTGGCGGATAGCATCAAGCAGGTACGGCACTAACAACACATTGACAATAAAACCGGGCGAATCCTTGGCGGTCACACAAACCTTGCCAAGCGATTCGGCAAACTCGAAACCGGCTTTGAAAGTGGCTTCCGAAGTGTCAATCGTCTTGACCACCTCACACAGCTTCATGATCGGAACCGGGTTGAAAAAGTGCAGACCGCAAAACTTGTCCGGTCGCTTGGTCACCGCCGCCATATCAGAAATCGACAAAGACGATGTATTCGATGCAAAAATAGTCTCAGGGTTGCAAACACTATCGAGTTCCCGGTAGACCTCTTTCTTAATATCGAGGCTTTCGATCACCGCCTCGCAAATAATATCGCAGTCGGCCAGATCTTTCAGATCGGTGGTTCCTTTAATATGCGACAGGACTTCATCTTTATGTTTGGCGTCGGTCTTATCGCGCTCAATAGCCTTGTCCAGGTTACGAGTAATATAACCGATTCCTTTCTGAAATAGCTCATCGGTCACTTCACGGGCTATAACTTCGTAACCCTTGCCAGCCGCCACTTGTCCGATCCCTGACCCCATCTGGCCGAAGCCGACAATGCCTACTTTCTTAATCATGCTTTACTCCTATCTTCTACGCTCATTTGTTTCATCACTGTTCGACAACCCGCACCAACTTGAGGCCTTCAATATGAGTCGCTGTACCCGCCAGTTCAAATCCGGCTTTCAAGTAGCAACCCAGAACTTCGGCACTGTCGTTGTAGAGATTGATGAGTACCTTCGTGGTGCCCGGTCTCTGCGCCGCCCGGCTGTATAGCAGTCGCAGTAGTTTGGTGCCATAGCCGTGTGAGCGTTGGTAGGTGTCGACAATGATATGCGCTAGTTCGATCGCATGTTCCGCTTTACGTTCCCAGAGTTCGCCGTATGCGACTGGTTTGCTATTGGAGATCATCAGATACGAAATAACCCCCTTGCGTTGCCAGCTTTCGACGATATCATCCGGCGGCGGGTAATTAACCCCGCGACAAACCAGTTTGTAAGTTTCTTCGCTCTCGATCCATGACCGGATAATTCCGGCGTACTCCGAAGTGTACGGAACCAGATCAGCCTTGACTTGAGTAGAATCATCCATGTGCAGTTCTCTCGACTAAAATTTTGGTCGGAACAGTATAACCAAATTCAATCCGTTGGGCAATTGACTCCGCACTGTTTGACGGCTATATATCGAACCATTGAACTAAATCGAAAGGCAGTCCCAAAATGATAGATTTCTCCTACACCGAAAACCAGTTAATGGTCCGTGATATGGCCCGCGAAGTGGCTACCCGCGTGATTGTGCCTACTATTTCCGAATTTGATCGTGCCCAGAAAATGAACCCCGACCTGCTCCCGGCGATGCGTAAAGCCAACCTGCTCGGGTTCTGTATTCCGGAAGCGTACGGTGGGTTGGGGATGGACTATATTTCACTCGGGCTGGCATCGGAAGAGTTAGAGTATGGCGACACAGCGGCGAGAGTGATTCTTTCGGTGCATATTGGGCTGTATTCGCTACCGCTGTTGACCTGGGGTAACGAAGAACAAAAACAGAAATACCTGGTCCCGGCCGCCAAAGGCGAAAAACTCGGGACTTTTGGCCTGACCGAACCGGCCGCTGGCTCCGATGTGGTCGGGCTTCAGACAACGGCTGTCCGCGATGGCGACCATTACATTCTTAACGGCGAGAAAATGTGGATTTCGCTGGCTGACGTGGCCGACTATTTCCTGATCTTTGCCTGGACCGATCTGGAAAAGAAAAAGAATCGCGACCACACTGGTATTTCGGCTTTTCTGGTCGAGCGAGAGATGGCCGGAGTGTCGACCGCCTCAATCCACGGTAAGCTCGGCGTGCGAGCCGGTAACACCGGGTCGATCTCTATGATGGATGTTAAAGTGCCGAAAGAGAATCTGGTTTACAAAGAAGGCTACGGGTTCAAAATCGCCATGTTCTGTCTTGACCAGGGACGCTATACAGTAGCGGCGGGATCATGCGGGTTGATCAAAGCGTGCCGCGACGCCTGTACAAAATACATGTTCGAGCGGCAAACATTCGGCACGAAAATCGCCAACTACCAACTGGTCAAACAGATGCTGGCCAACATGGAAGCGGGCTACGAATCTTCCACCCTGCTCTGGTTGAAAGCAGGTTGGAAAAAGAACCGGGGCGAGCGCAACACGCGGGAAACATCGATGGCCAAATGGGTCGCTTGTCGTGAGGCTGAAGCGGCCGCCGCCAACGCGGTGCAAGTATTCGGGGCGTACGGTTTCTCGGACGAATACCCCGTGGAGCGGTTTTACCGCAACGCGAAGGGGGCGTCGATATACGAAGGCACCCGCGAGGTGCATACGCTGATGCAAGCCGACTATGTGCTTGGCCTCCGCGAGGACAAAGAGCTTGAACGTGATTTACCGGTAGTTGAGGGGTAGGGGAGTGAGACAAATTCTGAAAGCCCTCCTGTGGGGGGTGCCGATTGGAGCCCTACCGATCATTATCAGATACACTGTGGACGAACCCTCGTTGTTCTGGGCTGCCCTAGCATTACCTGGATTCACGGTCGGACTCCTGTGCGCTGGCGGACATGCTAGCGATGCCAAGAACGTCAACGACCTCATAGTCCTGATCTTCAACATAGTGTTGTGGGTTGGGCTTACATCATCATTTGGTTTAGGATTCTGTTCAAAAGGTATAGGGGGCGGCGCGAGAAGTAAATTGAGTGTTCACTTGGATTGGCGTGATCTATATTCTCAAATCCAAGGTTGACTAGGCCCGCTCAATTCACAAACGAAGTGCAACACCTGTATAAGGTGTTGTTATGGGAAAGAAATACAATCAGCTCACCATTGAAGAGCGG
>JAGGTI010000116.1 GCA_021163775.1 Candidatus Zixiibacteriota bacterium | reverse complement strand
GTTGAACCCAGACCGTAATGAGCCAGGCGAAGAACGGACGGGTTCGACATCGGTCTCCAGCAAGAGTCCACTCATTGCCAAAGTCGAATCGGTCCGAAGCGGCCTCGATTCGACCTACTGGTCTGCACGGAAATGACAAGAAGAAGTACTTGTCGGGCGGAACCCTATATGATGTCGGTCAACTCTGTCCGACAAGCCTGAATTGTTGGCAAAAGGCAAAACCGCTAAGGGGTTTTGCCTCACTTTCGCCCACGAATGACAATTGAAAATGTCGGAACCGCAAGTGGTTCCGACCTACTGAATAATTCCGTCCCGTCGCCCTAGATCGTGAAACGCCAACCACAATAGTAATCTTTGCCCGCTTCAGCATCAGGCGGACAACAAAGAACTTCGGTCTTTATTCGTGTGTCAATCGTTCGGGCAAACTCGGTGTATTCAACTATCCCAACCGATTTGCACGGAAAGAGCGGCATCTGTTTGCGCTTGCGGGCTGATTGTACCCGACAATCCACCATGTAGAATTCAAATGAGTTTTCAGTTTCGTTGCGAACTTCCTGCTCGTTGAGTACGGTATACAGACGAAAACGGAGCGCCTTTTTCAAGCCTTCTAAACCACTATCCGGTTTGATATCGTGACGGGCCATGATCCGCTTGGCTTCAATCTTGGTAAACGTCTCCCATGCCTGGGTATCCAATTCGATAGCCATTTCCATACCGGACTGTTTTTCTACCGCCTGAAACCAGAGGCCATCGTGGGCTAGCCAGTTTTTGGCAAAATCAACTAACATCCCTTCAAGCGTGTCCCGATCCAGTTCTTTGAGTTGTTCAATCATCGTTTTCCTTTCCTTATTTCGAACTGACTTCAACAATAAGAGGTTCAGCGACTTTACAAAAGGAACTTATGTCACTATTTTACCTGTTAGAATATGAATGGCATCTCAGGATAGTTGCAGTATGACTGCACAGCCCCAAAGGACACCGAGCATCGAGTGCTAACTGACTGTGTTACAACATGTTGTAGTTAGTCGCTGACTGGCCATGCAGGCATCATTTTCGCTCTGCATATATCCAGCGGTTATTCGTCCTGTTATTGGAGAGATATATGAAAATCATCGGATCGATATTACTCACGGTACTAATTATTTTCGGCCTGACCCTTACCAGCCAGGCCGGTCAACTTGACACAAGCTTAGAGGATGACCTTCAGCAAAAGACAGCCGATGAATTGATCCGGGTTTGGATCGTGATGAACGACAACCACGATGGACGTGCCTTCAAGAAATCGGTGACTGCTTCCGGTGTTACCAGGGTGGAACGGTATGGTCTGGCACTGACCGCCCTGAAACGTCAAGCCCGCACGCAAGAAAATCTTCTGAACCAACTGAGGAATCTTGAGAATCAGAACCTGGCTCAAAACACAAAAGGCCACTGGATTGTCAACGTGATTGAAACCGAAGTCGCCGCTGGTGAATTGAAACATCTGGCCGCGCGCTCGGATGTTGACATGATCTATGCCGAACCGGTGGTCAAGTTGATCGCTCCCGCACCCAGCGATCCAACACCTCCACAGTCACCGACTGACGCCACCGGTGTGACCTCTAACCTCCAGCATATCCGAGCCGATGTCGCCTGGGCCAACGGGTTCACCGGCGAAGGCAGTCTGGTATGTTCGTTTGATACCGGTGTAAGAGGCGACCATCCGGCTTTGCTCTCGCGCTGGAAAGGCAACGATGGTGATTCCGCGGCGGCCTGGTTTGACCCGGTTTATGGCGAATCATTTCCGCATGCTGTCACCGATCAGGGTGGAGTAACTTCATGGCACGGCACTCATACGTTGGGTATTATAGTCGGCGCTGATTCTGACTCGGCGGACGTGTACGACACAATCGGCGTAGCCCCTGATGCCAAGTGGATAGCGGCCGCTGTGGTCGATATTGACGGCGCGTCGATTCTTGATGCTTTCGAATGGGCCGCCGACCCCGATGGCAACCCGAACACGGTGGATGACGTACCCGACGTTATCAGTCACAGTTGGGGGTTCGAGTTGATGCCGTGTGCGGATGTATTTTACGACGCCATAGACAACACCGAAGCGTTGGGGATAGTGAATATACTGGCGGTTGGAAATGCCATCTATCAGACCGGCCCCACCAATCCGGCCGACCGCGCCCTTGATTCTCTTGATTGTTTCTCGGTTGGCAACATCAACCATACCACCGACCAAATCGACAGATACTCAGCGGAAGGACCATCACCCTGCAACGCTCTCGGAATTAAACCGAACGTGATTGCCCCCGGCAAGGACATTATGTCTGCATCTTACAATTTTGAGACGACACGGTACCGAACCGGCACTGGCACCTCGCAAGCCTCTCCCCATGTGTCTGGCCTGGTGGCACTGTTGAGACAGAAAAACCCAAATGCCACGGTCGATGAAATCAAGACGGCTATACTGACCTCAACCCGCTGGAGCAGTGCCTGGGGTGACCCCCCCAACAATCATTACGGCTGGGGTGAAATTGACTGCTGGGCGGCACTTGAAGCACTATCGGCCACCAATAGTCAACCGAATGTTCGCCTGTATGATTTCGATCAGGCAAGCATCAATCCAGGTGACACAGTTCGTGGATCGGTAATACTGCAAAACCTCGGTTTGACCGCAACATCAGTCACCGCCCAGGTGTTGGCCGACAATAGTGCCCTGACCATTCTTGACGGTTCCCTGTCGTTTGGTACGATCTCAACGAACGATACAGTGCGATCATCTAATTCTCTATCGGTAATAGTGGCCGACACTACGACGCTCGGGACAATTCTATCGGCAGATTTTGCCATATCTGGAAACGACTTTGATGACACCGTCCGAATTCACTTCTTAGTCGGTACCCCTCCGGGGAAGGCAACCGCCACTCATACCGGTCGGATAGATTTCACTCTGACCGATTACGGTGTTTTTGGACTGGGACCGGGATCGCTATTTCCGCTTAACGGGGTCGGGTTTACATTTGACGATGGCAGTAATGATCTTTGGGAAGCCGGGGTGATGATCGGCACCAGCTATTCTCGCGTCTCCAGCGGCGTACATTCCTATATATACGAACCCAACATGGATTTCCAGGTGTCGCCCTGTGGCGCAATCAAACTGCTCAACCCGGGACCGGTGTCTACCCAGCAGACGTATGCTGTCTTCAATGATGGTCGAGCAAAAAATCCGATCGGTCTACAAATCCAGCAGGAATCTTTTACCTACAACAGTCCTGATGATGATTTTGTAATACTAAAATATATCTTAAAGAACATATCGGGCAGTACGCTTTCCAATCTTCATTTTGGCCTGTTTCTTGATTTTGATATTTACAGTTACCAGTCTAATGCCGGAGGGTATGAAACCGACGGCGAGTTTGTCTGGATGGCTTACAACAGCCTTGGCAATCTTTCTCGATTCCGCGGTGCCAAGCTCCTCCAGGGACCACTGGCCGCGGCTGGGGCCATTGATTACGATACCTATTATCACTGGCCAGCGGGTAGTTATGAAACGGCGGATGGTCTCAGCACCGATGAAAAGTTCGGTGCCTTGACCAGTGGCTTTCTACATGCCGACACGAACAAGACATCTAAAGAAGATCTGTTTATGATTCTGTCGGCCGGACCTCTGACGCTGGCTCCGGATCAATTGGACACGCTCCAGTTCGCAATAATGGCTGGCGATTCGCTGGCCAATCTCCGCGATGCGGCCGAACGGGCGGTGTTAGCTCCTACCCCGGTCGATGAGCCAGGTGGCGAACAGATTCTACCAGTGACTTTCGCTTTGCACCAGAATTATCCCAACCCGTTTAATCCATCGACAGTGATCTCTTTTGACCTGCCTCGCAAGAGCAAGTATCGACTGGAAATTATCAACATGCTCGGTCAGACGCTGTACGAAACCGAAGCGATAGCAAGCGCGGGTCGGATCGAAATAGAATGGAATGGTGAAGGGTATGCGTCCGGAGCGTACTTATATCGTGTGACAGTAGATGACCGGTCGGTTACCCGGAAAATGATGCTGTTGAAATAGCAGAGTGGCAGACTCTTTTATCAGGTTGCAAGCAACCTGACCTACTTGTTTTTTTGTCTCACCCGCGCAGGCGGGTGCCTATGTCCACTCGCATCACACCAGAGATATAATAGTGTTTTTGAAAAAAGAGTTCCATTCGAGATTTGGATCTATCGTGAGGACTGATTGTTTCTGCGATGATTTGCGGTCATAGATTTCCGTCTGCATGGAAATGATAAGAAGAAGTTTATGTCGGGAAGGAGTCCTTGTAATCTGGACACGGCGTGAACAACAATGTCGGGTTTCTCACTCAAACGGTCAATGTTCGGAACCCAACCTACTTGACTATCTCAAAAACGGAACAACCCGATATGGGTAGCGGTGTTGCAAGCGTTCGGCTTCGACTGATGTCCTACAGTACAACACTATTGCGTCGGGCGGGATTTCCTCAAGCGAGAGATCGCCTAAATGACGATATTCTTTTTCCCCGCGCCAATCGGTGATCTTCCCCTTCGATTGCGAAAGCCAGGCCAACTCGGCAGGAATCGACTTTTTGTCATCGGCCCGGTAGTAGTTCACTGGATGAATATCAATCTGTTGAGCAATCTCACGAGTCAGACCGATACCGTAAGGCTCGAACGACATCTCACCATAGCGTGCCCGCCAGCGCATGAGCGGGATGACTTCGCACGGTCGAAGAGCCGAGAATGATATGGTCATCACACCACCCGGCATGTGGCGGGGGCTGGCCAAAACAGTTTGAGTGTCAATTATTCGCTCCAGTGTCGCCAAACCAGAGCGCGGCCAGTGATCGGAATTGATGACAGCCCGATAGAAATCAATCATCCGTTCGCTCGGCCATGGATGGCTTACTCCGCGTGTCCAGTGGATGAGGTAATCGTCACCTGTACTCAGGATTTCATCGCTCAATCGGTCAGGATCAAGCTCGACTTTGATCGGTTCGCGACGTTGCCGGTACGGTATTTGAAAGCGATCATCAATAGTGTGCTTATCTAAATCGACCTGATGCAATCGCTCAGCCATACTGCCGGTCTTGCTGATTGAAACCGGCAACAACAGATCGGCCAATTCAAACACCACACGGTCGCGCTGAAGCATGAGATTGTCCCCGCCCGATACCGGCAGGAACTCGGTTCGAGACGGATCAAGATCATACTCGTAGAGAATTTGTTCGCGTTGTGTGTCGAATTCAAGACCGATCGGTATCGGCAAAACCAGTTTAACCGGCAGACCGAGATCGGAAGTTGCGGCGGTGACCAATTCCCAGGTCTGCATACCGACCGAGCTGATCACTCCTATTCTGCGTTCCTGAAGCCAGCGAACAGCCGCGACAACGCCACGAACCCAGGTGGTGTCGCTGGTCGGTCTCAGCGGTTGGCGCGAAAGTAAGATAGCAGTGTACTTTTCCATACCCTTTAGTGCTGGTGATTACGACGATTGCTAAAAGATATGCGTAGGGTAGGCCGTTGGCAAGTTTTTGTAGGGTGGAGATCTTTATGTGGTGTCGGGTGACCCTGCCCGACGCCCGGTGAACAGACAAAAACTGTCAGGCAGAGTCGCCTGACAGCACAGAGCGGTACGCCCCACTCACAGTTGACACCGGTATTAGTTGTTTCGTATTGTACGATGTAATTTCACGATGAATCGAGGTATCCGCCTCGGGAAAGATCGGACTACGATGTCAGAGATGCCGTTCAAACCAAAAGAGATTCAACAGCTCGCCCGCCGCTGGCATAAGAAGCAGGTAGCCTGGCGACGGCACCTGCATCAGTATCCTGAGATCGCTAACCAGGAAACCAATACAACCGCCTTCCTAAAAAAAGAGCTACATCAGATTGGGTTGAAAATACTGCCCCTGAAACTTAAAACAGGTGTGCTGGCGGAAGTGAAAGGGAAACAGCCCGGTCCAACAGTAGCTATTCGTTCTGATATTGATGCCTTGCCTTTGCAGGAAGAAACCGGGGTTTCGTACGCATCTAAGAACTTTGGCCGGATGCACGCCTGTGGCCACGATGTCCATATGGCCACCATGTTGGGTGTAGCGGCGGCACTGGCTGAGTGGCGCGATAAACTGACCGGCAATGTCCGTTTCATCTTTCAGCCAGCCGAAGAAGATCCACCGGGTGGCGCTCGGTTCATGATCGAGCAAGGCGCGCTGGACAATGTGGACACGATCTTTGGGATGCATGTTGATCCGCACCTGAAGGT
>JAGGTI010000012.1 GCA_021163775.1 Candidatus Zixiibacteriota bacterium | reverse complement strand
GAGCAGACTTCTTTATTGTTGGCTTTGGAGTCTCTGCTACCGGAGCAGACTTCTTTATTGCTGGCTTTGTAGCCTCTGCTACCGGAGCAGACTTCTTGGGCGTAGCTGAAACTGATGCTTTGGGTGTTGGCGGCGCGTAAGGATTGTCCGAGTAAGTCCTTGCGCTAAAGCGGCGGTCGGATGTCTTTATTGGTGTCGGTGAAGCCTTCTTAACTTCGGTGATTTTGGTCGGTTCGGCCTTTGCTTTACCCCCTAGACTGGCCAGGCGATCAGCTTCGATAGCCTGATTCTTCTTGGCAGTGCTTGTTGATTTAGCTTCGGTAGATACCTTTTGGGGACTACTGGATGACTTGACCCCCAAACTTGGTTTAGAAACCGGTTTGGTTGACGTAACAACCTTGCGACTAGACCAGGTTTTGAATTCCCTGGTATCTTTATTCTCAAAGACAATGACAATCGCCCCGTCTTTGGATTCCAGACGATACAGCGGCGTACTGGTCAGATCAAACACTACCCGCACGATTTTCTCCGGGTTCACGGCAAACTGACTGGTGCGTACACTGGTAATCAGACAAGCTGGCAGACTGAGGAATTCTTTGGCACCCAATTCATGGGTAGCCGACAAAATATCGACAATCACCCGGTCGGGACGACCGTTCTTGGGTACTTCCGTTTCGTGGGTGAAACGTATCGGCCCATTGACGTCAATCCGGGCCACCGTGGCACCATCCTGGTACTTGATCTCCACGTTGGTCACTTCGGAGGCCGAGGCCAAACCAACGAGAAGGAGCAACCCAATGACAGCTATCGTAGCAATACTCTTCATGACCTCTCCGTTCTCTATAACGCCAGCTCCTGGAGCCGTTCATTTTCTCGTACATAGTAGGTGGCCAGCGTGAACTTGGCGCTCATGGTTGCTTTCTTCCGGCCAACCTCAATCTTCTCTTCTTCCGCCTGCCCGAAATTCTGGGTTGGCACGTTCTCGGCGTAGACTTCCATGTCCGAGATGTTGGCTATGAACGGAAAATTGGCGACATAGCTGACAAACTTGCCAAAATCATGATAGGTGCCCATTATATGGATATCGAACGAGGCGACTTCATAGAACTCTTTCGATTCAATGGGCAGAGGATGTACTTGCGTTATCCGGGTACCGGTCAATGACGACGCGGTATGCAACTGCACCAGAATTGAGGGTACCTGTTTGACTTCAGGTAGCAAGGCTTCAATTTCATGATAGCGATCAGACAATTCCCCGTACTCAATCTTAAGAGCATCGAGCGATTTGGCCTTCATCTCCACGTTACGCAAATTGGTGGTAATGGTCTCGAATTCCTGCCGGTAGAGATTTATCTGGCTATTGTAACGGGAATATACCCGGCTATGCCAGAAATACACCACAATGAGAAACGCCAGGGCCGCTATAATGATTTTCTGAGTTTTCGAATCTTTCAAGTCCATTCGACGTCTTCCCTTAGTTTAGACTGGCGTGGCTTGTTTTGGAATCGGCTTTAGTTTTCGCCTTACCGATCATGTTTCGTAACTCTTCTTCGGACAGATAGTGCACATTGGCCGCCAGCTCAAATAGATATGCTTTCTCGCCGGCATAAAGAGTATCTTTGCTATCAATTAATTCGACTTCATCAAAATAATCGGAGCGCATCATTCGGATCATAGTAGCCGCGAGAGCGTTGAGAGTAAAAGTGTAACCTTTAACTTTCATTGACCGAACCGATGGTACTTCCGGAGCTTCCACCTGTGCTTGTTCACCTTCTTCGCCTTCAACCGGTTTTATTACAGCTACCGGCAGTTCCCTGAATTCATTGAGCCACACAAATTCCGGGGTGTTGCGTGAGATATCTTCAAGAATACGCACCCAGGCAGAGCGGTGACGATCGAGTTTTTCAACACCGTTGATACGTCGATGAATCTTGTTTTTGACATCAGTCAAAGCATCAACTACCCGGATATCTTCCCGGAGCATCGACGCCCGCTGATTGGCCCGGTCGATATCCGATTTGAGGGAACTGACCTGGGATATTTGATAGAAAGTGATCGCGATAAGGACGACCACAATTCCGGCGGCCGCCGACACGATATACAATCCGGTCTTGCCGAACGAGAAGGCTCCGGAACTCTTCCTATAGTCTTTGGGCAGTAGATTTATCTCTATCATGGTGCCGTGCCTCACTTATTCTTGCGCATGGCCAGACCAACCGGAACCATCAGCAGGGGAGCGATCTTCTCCGGCTGTACAAACTGGAATAGTTCAGGGTCATAGTCCACGTTTCTCAACGGGTTTGCCAATTCGAGCGGGATATTTATCTTCGACTGCAAAAACTCTGGCAGGAACGGGATAAGAGCACCGCCGCCGGATAGTACAATCCAATCGATGTTTTCAATCTTGGTCTGGGAGCGAAAATACGAGAAGGCCAGTTCGATTCCAGAAATCAATTCGTCAGCGGCCGACATAATGGTCGCCTTGAACATATCCTGATCAATCGAGTCACCCATCTCACCTTTCAACGCTTTAGAGGTCAGCTCAGGATTGAGTCTAAACTCTTTCTGAACAGCGTCGAATATTTCACGTGCTCCGGCTGACACGTCACGTGTGGCAGAGAACAAACCTTCGGCCAAATACGTGACATTGGTTACATCGTAACCGATGTTGACAAGCGCCGTAACCCGGGTCGGGTCAACTTCGTAATTAGCCTCATAGGCGTTCAGGATTGCGAAAGCGTCGTCGTCAACTACGGTTGGTTTCAGACCACAGTCTTCAATCAGCTCCAGATACGTCCGAAGGTATTCTTTGCGAGCCGCAACCAACAGGACATCCATCTTATTGATGTCTTCGTCGGTCTTAATAATGTGATAGTCAAGGCTGACATCATCGACATCAAACGGTGCCCTTTGCTCGGTTTCGAACAAAATAGCTTGCTCGGCCTCAGGGCCAGTCTTGAGGTCAATAGTGAAGCGATCGGTGATAACACTATGACCGGACACTGAGACAACGACATCCTTGATCTTGGGATCAGTCTGATCAATCAACGATTGGATGTTAAATATCACTGCCTCTCGGTCACGAATTTCATCGCCGATTATAGCGTCGGGCGGCAACTCGCGAATGCCGATAGCGGATACGGAATAACCATCCTTGCCGTGATCCAACTTGACCAGTTTGATCGAACTGGATCCAATATCCAGGCCAACCGTACTCTTTCCTTTTCCGGATAGGAACATAGGCATCTCTTTATTAGTGTGTACCTGTTTTTTCAATCCTTCATAACACCTTAAGACTAATGGACCTACTGGTCCTCGACCGGAGTCTAAGGCAATTTCTTTCGGCTTGGGACCACCCCGGCTTTGGGGGGGGTGCCGACCGATACAATTTGTATCGGACTGATGAGGCACTACCTTGAGGACAAAATCAAGACTTGCGATACAGACATTTTAACTCAAAAAAGCCTCGCCCCTGAGGGGACGAGGCAATAACTCGTAAAACATTATGAGGGTACGGCTTACCAGGCGTAGAAGTTGGAATAGGCGCTGATTTTGCCGGTTGAGGCCAAAACACTGATCGAAATATAAGCCATCATATTATCGGTTTCACCGGCCAAAAAGATATTGCCGTAGCCGGTAACCAAGGCTGAACCGTTGGGCTGGAAAGCTATAGCGCTGTTCGCCATATCAGCATAGACATACTGAAAGTTTTCGGGCAAAGTGTCGATCAAAATTGCCGAATCTCCATCCTCAAAAGAGGAGACCGATGGATTTGCACTGTTTTCAAAGAGGGTCACAGCTCGGGTCTCGGAATCTATATGTACACCATAGGAATCCTTGGTAGAAATAGCGTAAGACCTGGCTTTTTTCAACATCGATACTACTTCCTGCTGACCGCCCTTGAAATTGTGACGATCATAAGCTTGCTGGAAACTGGGAGCCGCTATGGAAGCGACCGTTCCAATAATAACAGTCACAATCATCATCTCGATAAGCGTGAAGCCTTGACGGTTAGAAAGTCCAAATTTCTTAATAGTCATGTCAGTAGCCCTATAAAATCAATTAGCTTCAATAAAATCTGAGAAAACGGCCAATCCGAATTCATCAGTACTGCTAGCAAGAAAGCATAACCGATGCCACCTCTGACTACTTTTTGCAGTAACAGGGTTGAGCATTATGCGCGTTGTCCGATAACAGGTTACACAGGCCAACAGGTCGGAACGTCTATGGGACGAACAATATCAACGGTTCAACTGTTTCAAAACTATGGGCACAAGCCCACAGGTTATGGAGCCAACACAATTTCAGATTGACAGATCTTGTTTTAGCTATAAATTGAGAACAGATATGGTCCCATCCTGTCGAATACTATTGAAAACGACCTGAAAGGAGTTCCTGTGGACTCGATCACTTATTCAAAACGAATCATTCTCTCCCTGGCTACTATAATGGTCATTGCTGTCGGATCGTCAGACGTTCTTGCGGCTGAACCAGTCAACACCTCAATGCGGTTGTCTAACGAAGCTGTCACTCGACCAAAAAGAGATCAGATCATTACACCAAACCTCGAAACTAAATTGACATCCCGGCCCAACACTGAGATCAAGGTCTGGGTCTTTTTTACCGACAAGGCTGTTTTTGACAAGTCAGGATTCGCTCAAGCGGCCGCTTCGGTCACTCTTACAGACCGAGCACAGCGACGGCGCGCCAAAATGGATAAAAACATGGTTGTTTTCGCCGATTTGGCGGTTCCTAACCATTATGTCGAAGCGATTGAAAATCTGGGTGCGAAACACCGCCGCAGTTCTCGCTGGCTCAACGCAGCAACGTTCGAGTTACCAGCCCGATTGCTGGAACCGATCAGCGACCTCCCCTTCGTAGCTGAGATCCGACCGATGGCATTCTATCAGCACATTCCGGAACCGGAAGGCGATAGTCGCGATGACCGTTTCGACCAGGCCTTGGCCGAACCGCACGCCCTCGACTATGGGGAGTCGATCTATCAATTGGAACAGATCAACGTGCCAGCTGTGCATGACCTGGGTTACACCGGTCTGGGGGTAACGCTGACCATCATGGACACCGGGTTTCGGAAAACGCACGATGCGATTATCGCTCACTTAGCTGAGAACAGACTGCTGGCTGAGTATGACTTCGTGTACAATGATTCTAATACCGACTATGATGATGGCGACTGGGCCAGCGAAACCAGCCATGGTACCAGGGTCTGGTCAGTGGCGGCCGGCTATGCTGACGGCTATTTGTACGGCCCAGCCTACCAAGCAAATTTTATTCTCTGCAAAACTGAGGATATTCGCTCCGAAACACCGATCGAAGAAGATAACTGGGTAGCCGCTTTGGAGTTTGCTGACTCGGTGGGTACTGACGTCATATCAACATCTTTGGGCTACATAACTTATGACGATCCCGCTAACAGTTACACCTACGAGGATATCGATGGCCAAACCGCGATAATCTCCATAGCGGCCTCTACCTGCGATGGTTTGGGTATCGTCATGGTCAACTCTGCGGGTAATTCTGGCGGACTGGGTGCGGGATCAATCACCCCGCCGGCCGATGCCCACGATATTCTGGCGGTTGGCGCAGTTGATGGTAGTGGTACGATCGCCGGTTTCTCGAGTCTTGGACCGACCTATGACGGCAGAATCAAACCGGAAGTGTGTGCCCGTGGCGTAGCCACCCTTTGTGCTCATCAGAGTGATGATAACACATACGCTAATTACTATGGGACTTCGTTTTCGGCGCCGCTGGTTGCCGGGGCGGCATGTCTGGTGATTGAAGCTCACCCCGACTGGACACCTTACCAGGTACGCGAAGCCTTGAAAGCATCCGGATCAAACACCGCCAATCCCGACAATACTTATGGCTGGGGAATAATCAATACCTACAACGCCATACAATACGATCCCGGTTGTTGTGTGGGAATAGTTGGCAACGTTAATGGCGTGGGCGGTGAAGAACCGACTATCTCGGATATCTCAGCGCTGATTGACTATTTATTCATTAACAGAACACCGGTGGACTGTCTACCGGAAGCCGACATTAACCAGTCGGGCGAAACTTTCCCAACCGAAACTGACTTATCTATCGGAGATGTAGCGGTGTTGATCGACTACCTGTTCATCACTGGCCCGAGCTTAGGCCTACCGAACTGTATGTAAATGTGGAAGTCGGATCGCAAAGAGTAAAGAGTATAGTAGGTCGGAACCCCTTAGCGGTTCTGCCGTTGGTTCGTCATTCCCGCCCCTTCGTTATTCCCGTGCCTTCGTCATTCCCGTGCCTTCGTCATTCCCGTCCCTTCGTCATTCCCGT
>JAGGTI010000122.1 GCA_021163775.1 Candidatus Zixiibacteriota bacterium | reverse complement strand
GCCCCCTTATATATTCGACAATGTGACCAGCACGATCAACGCCACCATCGCGAACAACGGCACTGCTGATTCGAATGGGTTCAATGTGAGTCTTGCTGTGGATGGGTCTGCGATTGGTAGTGCACATATCAGGTCGCTTGGTGCCGGATGCACCGCGGATGTTACATTTAACTGGACACCTCTTCTGACCGGGGATCACAGGCTGACTGTGACGGCAGATTCCGACGGACATATCGATGAATCGGATGAGAGGAACAATGGTACGGGCATGGATGTGTTTGTGGGTGTGCCTGATTTTACGATCACAGATCTGACATTCGATACGCCGGTCGATCTATACAGCGACGTAATCATCAATGCAACCGTGGCAAACTACGGTATTAAAAACGACACAGTTGAGATTTGTTTTTATGTAGATGGTGCTCCATTTGATACCTCAGAGGTATTCGTTCTGGCAGGCGGAACAAGCAGCGTCGCCACGATCTGGAATGCAACCCTGGCTGCACACCACAACATAACCGCGGTGGCTGATCCGAAGAACAGCACACCTGAGATCAATGAATCGAACAACAGCCTGACCAGACAGATATTCGTGGATGCATCTGATTTGACCGTGACCGATATAAGCATCGCGGGCTACGTGTTCGATCCGGAATATCCGGATGAGACCGATCCAACGTTTGAACATCCAAACAACGTAACGGCTGCGATAGCAAACATCGGAAACTTGAGTGCTTGCGCTGCGGTTGAGTTTCACAGCAGACTGGATATCTCCGGCGAGCCCATACACAGGCATATTGAGGGGTGGCACCATACATCGAATGATACCATAACCCAGCCAAACGCCAGTAAGATGAGGGTTCATTTTGGTTTTATAATTGCGGGAAGGAATTCAGACGTTACCATATATGACAAAAATGACAATGCGGTGGGGACGGTCCATGGAGGGGGCAGTCGCTGGAGCAACTGGGTGGATGGCGATGTCATCAGGATGCACGCTTACATCGGCGGAACCAACGAATCTATTTGGTTCGTTGTGGATAAATACGAGTATATCTTTGCAGAAGCAGCTGTATCGCTGGACGCCCACAACTCTACGAACATAAGCAGAATATGGCATGCTGACCCTGCAATCATCGCAAATGAAACGCAGAGCAGATATATGATGTTGCATTGCTACAACATTTCGGTGATTGCGGACCCAAATGATGCGGTGACTGAACTGAACGAATCGAACAACGTGTCCAGCACACCGGCGGAACTCTGGTACCCTTATGACCTTACGGTTACGAGCATAACATTTTCACCGGAGCGTCCGAGAGAGGGCGAGCCAGTAACAATCGATGCATCCGTGAGAAATATCGGATTCAGGGGCATCGATACCGATGTCGCGTTCTATGTGGACGGCAGTCTCATTGGAACAGCGGATGTGTACGCAGAGGCGAATAAAACAGAGCATGTCTCAGCGATCTGGGATGCACTTCCGGACATCAATCATCTGACAGAAGAACATAACATAACGGTCGTGGTTGACCCGAAGAACGGAATAGAGGAGCAGGATGAACTGAATAACAATAAAACTCGGTCGATCAACGTAACACTCGCAAACCTCACAATCACAGATATATCCACCGACCCGGCAGGGATGATCATTGGTGACACTGTCGATGTGATAGCCACCATAAGAAACAACGAGGATGCGGTTGTGAACAGCACGGTATGGTTCTGCGAGGAGAACAGTAGTCTGGACATTCACGATTACAAAGACAAGCCAAAGTCCCCGATAATACACCATATAACACACCAGGGCGCTCTCATGATGCGGGCTTACTATAGGGCAACGGTGAATGTCGATAGAACAGGGGGCACTGTTGAAGTCTATATCAACGATCGCCGTGTGTTGACGTGTACCAGTGGGAATTACCCGCTGGCTGGGTGGACCGAATGGACTTCAGACAGCACCGAAATAGTAAACATAACGCTGGTAGAGGAGGGCGTGCCGTATGATGATTTCGGTATCGAGTACAACATCGATAGATATCAGACCGTGTTTGGAAACACGAGTCTAACCATGTCTACCAGCGAATCTGTGAACCTGTCGATGAACTGGAGTGTAATTCAGAAAAACCCCAGATTGATCGTTACCACCAGCAATGCCACAGACTCAACAGATGTATCTGTGAGTGGAACCGATCTCGCAGTGACCGATGTCTCGGTCAGTGATAATATCGTCCGGGATGGGGATCTGGTGAATATCAATGCGACCATCACCAATTTCGGCGGAATGGATGCGAGCAACTTCACAGTAGAATTCTATGATGTAACGCAGATCATTGATCGAGAGCGATTCATCACAACCGAGCGTGTTTCGTCCCTTGCCGCTGGCGATTCGGTAAATATCACCGTGCCATGGATCGCATCCCTGAAGGTTGGAGAGGATATCTCGTGCCATCATCGTATAAAGGCAGAAGTGATACCACAGGACAGTTGTATTGAGGATAACTCAACAAATAATACCGGATATTCAGATACAGTCACGGTAAAGCGTTCTCGTGATTTTTCGGTCGCGAATATCGAATTTTTCGGAGGTGATGGGACCAACGAAACGCTTGATCCAATGGATCTGCGAATGGGCGAATTGACTGCGATAAACGCAACTGTGAATGTTACAAATCTTGCCAGTTGTGGTGGAAGCGTTGATGTTGTCTGTTATCTGGATAACACCACATCGATCGGCAGCAGAACGGTGTCGTTCTCGGCTGGTAATGGAACGGTACATGCGGAATTCGAGTGGGATGTTGATGTTCATGGAAACCACACCATAACCGTGATCGCAGATCAAGAGAACGAGACATCCGAATTCGATGAGTTAAACAACGCATCCAGCCAATCGATCTACATACGAGCACCTGATCTTGTGGTCACGAACCTGACATTCGATCCGGAAAGCCCGGAAGAAGGGGGTGTGGTGAATATAACGGCAGACGTTGCCAATCTTGGTAACATGGATGCAGGCGATGTTAATCTGACCATCTACGACTGTACCGATGCCATGTATGACGACTCCTCGTACCGACTCACACCGGGTCAGACGATTACCAGAGACGATGCGACTGCAATGAGACTTCATACATGGTTATATATACAGGATGGATATATCCACCTCTATGATTGTCAGAACCAGTTGATAGTATCATATAATGCGAGTTCTAGTAAGCAGGTGGTATGGACGCCGTGGGTATTCGGAGGTTGTATCACCATGGAGTATGAGGGTTCTACACTGGGCTGGGGGGAGATGCAGGTGCATGAAATCGAGTACACGACAGCCCGCGACACCATCAATACAACGAACCCTGCCCTGATGGCAGGTGGCGATAAGCAGATCACAGTGAACTGGAACACATCCCTGCCCGGAGAGTATCAGATATTTGCAATCCTCGATCCTGAAAAGAGGATTTTGGAATCTGATGAATCGAACAACAATTTTGCCAGAACACTGATCGTCCGGGGCGCTGATCTCACAGTCTCTGATATGCTGGTAACGGTAAACGGAACCGAGATCAATGGTACCGAGACCGTGATAGCAGCAGGCGACATCGTAAACATCAGCGCCACCGTGACCAATGTCGGGATAAGACCTGCCAGCAACTTCAGTGTCAGTTTCTGTGCCGGCTGTACCGAGATCGCCAGTACGACCAACCTGAGCCTGAATATGGGTGAGTCTGTGAACGTGTCTGCGGAATGGAATGCCGTCATTGGAAATTATACCATCGCTGTTGCCGCAGACTCTGAAAAACAGATACGTGAGACCAACGAATCAAACAATACGGCAGCAATGGATGTGAGTGTCCAGGGCGCTGATCTGCTCATCACAGACATCACCTATACCATCATACCTCCTGAGAACGCAACCGCCAACGACTCTTGTAGCAGGGTCTATGACGCCGATACCGTAATGGTCAATGCCACAATCACCAATCAGGGAATACTGCCTGCCGATAACTTCTCTGCGTACATCTTCTATGAAGAGAAGGTGCTTGGAGGTTTTAACAAGGTGAAGGATACGTGCGGATATAGCTGCTGGAGATGGATCAATAGAACGCTTGACGACGCGAGCTGCATGTATGTCAGGATCCAGGATGCTGTAAACATCAAAGGTAACCTAGAAATATATGACCGGAATGGTAGCCTCACAGCATCTCCCGAAGGAGATGGTTGGTTCTTTGTAGATGGTGGCGAAGCAAACGTGTATTTCCACGACGTACACGGGGTTGGGGTCAGTATGAGTTTCTATGCTGGCGAATACCAACGGTATGACTATCTGAGTATCAGAACCGGTAAATCAATGAATCTCACGATGCCGCAGAATGTATTCACAGGAGATCATCCGATCAGGGTCTTCGTCGATCCTGAAGATAATATATGTGAGAACCGTTACGAAAACAACTATGCAGACATGGCACTGACCGTCCATCCATCAAGGGACTTTACTGTAAACAACATGCAGTTATTCCGCAATGGATCTCAAATTAGTGTCAACGATACGATCATGGATGGGGATACAGTGCTTGTGAATGCCGCGATCGGGATGGGCATTGACAAGAGCGATCCGTACCACGGATACAGAAGAGGTGATGCCAGTGCTGCGATTATAGACGAGCATGAGTGGGTCAATGTCTCGCCGAGATTTGAACTGACGCCTTATGGATATGCACAGGTGATCACGCATCCCGGAGCAGATGCGATAAAGGTGCACTTTGAGGAGATGAGTCTTGCACCGTATGCAGGGTATGTTGAGATCAGGGATGGGAACGGGACTGTGCAGTGGAGTCGGGGCTACTATGACGGAGCCACTGATCAGTCGCCATGGGTGGATGGAGATACGATTTACGTGTACACGGTCGAGAAGATGACAGATTACAGTTACGTCTGGGGGCGCACCACCTTTTCCATCGATAGATACCGGTACAGGCGATCGAATCACACGACTGTGCCGCTTGTTGCAGACGAAACAAGAAGCATCACCACTGTATGGGATGTGAGCGCAGGCAACCATACCATGCAGGCTACGATCGATATGAAAGACGCGGTAGGCGAGATCAATGAATCGAACAATAATATCTGTAGAACACTTCATGTCGAGGCATGTAAGGATCCTGCTATTCTGAACCTAACATTTGATCCCGAAAAACCAGCAGTCGGGAGCGATGTGGTGATAAATGCCTCCATCATGAACAAAGGATACCGGACTGTCAGTTTCACGGTCGATCTCTGGGCAGAAAAGACCGAGTGCCATCCGTTTGAGTCACCGCATGATGAGGATTTTCCTTACCGGGATTATGAATGGGAGGTACCTTCCACCTATCCGGACGCTGATTGGATGGGTATCCATTTCACGAGGATCAACATGTGGCGAGAGATGGAAGGAACCCTGCTTAAGCGGAATCTGTATGTGCGTGATGAGAATGACACCATGGTGGATAACTTTTGTGGGTTAGACGAGAAGGATGTATGGACGTGGGTAAAGGGGGATGCGACCAAACTGAGCACGACTGGGTGTGCTATGTTCCCTGATTATCCGGTCCCTGTCTGGGGTTTTGAGATCACGGATCACAGATACAAGATCGTGCTCAATCACACCACAGTGACGCTTGCGCCAAACGAAACAGCTAATGTCACAGGGATCTTGAGAAATGTGCGTGCAGGAAACCATTCCATGAATTATACCATCCACGCAAACTTGGATATGGATAATATCGTCCATGAGGTGAATGAATCGAACAATGAGATGGTTAGAGTCCTCAACTTAGCGGTGCCTGATTTCACAGTCAAGATTCAACATAAGCAGGATGGCAACATACGGGCAGTCTTCAAAAATTCCGGGTTTGGCAGCACGGACGCAAGGATCTTCTTCTCCCGAGATATGCATGTGGATGATTCTGCCTCCGGATCATATTACTGCTACACACCAAATAAAACAATTCGGAAGAGTATTGACTGGGCTGATGATATCGACTGGACACGCATCCACTTCGAGGAGATGAAAGTAAGAGCGGGTGGATACGTAGAGGTTGGAAACAAGCGATATAAAGAGAGTAAATCCGACTTCTGGTCGCCATGGATCGAGGGAGATCGTATAAAGATGAAGTATCATCGTGCGAGTTTCAAGATTGATCGGTATGACTTTGCAGTGGAGGATTTCATCAATGGTTTTGGCGGTGGTGACCGCGAGTCTCTGGACATCCCGTGGGAAAGGTACACCGAGCCATACAACCTGACCGTGTGGATCGATCCGCTTGATGAGGTGCTCGAGGGCAACGAGGATGACAACAATGATACTGCAAGTGTATATGCAGATCTCGTGGCGGATCGTATAGAGTTCATCAGTCCGGAGGTGGATAAGTTGAGCCTGGATGCAGAGAAGTTTATCCTCGATGGGCATATCGAGAACGGTGGTGGTGACCAGGAGGATATAGTAGCGCCGGTCAGCGATTTCAATGTCACGCTTGATGTCAGGAGACGGTATCAGAATGGTA
>JAGGTI010000031.1 GCA_021163775.1 Candidatus Zixiibacteriota bacterium | reverse complement strand
GCCCATATTTACGCCTTCCTTCATACCCTTACCGATTTCCCGTCAGATGAACTCGTAACTCCTTTTACCCGCTCATTTATTCAGTCTCTGTTGGCCGAACTGAGTCATCAGGGCCTGAATATTCCTGATCCCTTTATCCTCTGTCCCAATTTATCTTTCTCCGAACTTGCCCAGGCCTATACCGGGCTCTTTATCTCTGCTGTACCCAGGGTGCCTGCACCCCCCTATGCCTCTATCTACCGGGGTGGAGACAGCTCTCTCTGTGGTCGCGGTCTGGTAGAGGCCGAGGCCTTTTATCGTTCAGCCGGCTTCTATCCGCGCTGCGGCGCTGAACCGCCTGATCACCTGTCATGCGAGCTGGCATTCCTGGCTCACCTTGCAACTAAAGGGGCATGGGATATGGAAGAGGACTTTTTGAAACGTCATTTTCGGCCCTGGTTCAAGGCATTTCATGACATTCTGGGCCGAGTAAATCCACATCCTTTTTATGCAATGACTATGGATTTAGTCAGTTTTTTTACAAGGCTTGAATCAGAGGAATCCGGTGAGATATATCCTGTTTCGGAGACTGGTGAACAGCGTAATTTTTGAGGAGGAAAATTGGAACATACCTGGCAAAGCAGTTGATATCTCGAAATAAAACAGACCTGTAAGTATAAACAAGGATCAAGGAAAGGAGAGGTTGAGAATGAAGCTGACCCGTAGACGCTTTTTACAGAATGCAGGGATAACCGCAGCAGCCCTTGCGACATGGAAGATACCGAAAGGGGTCCTGGCGAGCCCTGTGCCTGCGGCCACAATGGCCTCCGGTCTCCCAGGCAGCCTTGGGGCCCAGGAGGTCACTTCTGTATGCGAGATGTGCTTCTGGCGGTGCCTTCTGACAGGCAAGATAAAAAACGGCCGGTTAGTAAAACTCGAAGGCAACCCCAAGTCACCGGCAAATGGTACCAAGCTCTGCGCCAGGGGCAATGCAGGCATCAAGCTCCTCTACGACCCGGACCGGCTAAAGTACCCCATGAAACGGGTAGGGACCAGGGGCGAGGGCAAGTGGCAACGCATCACGTGGGACGAGGCATTGGACACAACAGCCGAAAACCTGAACCGGATCAAGAAGGAGCACGGCATGGAGAGCCTGGCCCTGTTCTATCACGGGGCCTCTGCCAAGTTCATCGAGCCGTTCTGGCACCACATAGGCAATCCGAATCGCACCGAGCCGGCCTTCTTCCAGTGCCGCGGCAGCCGCGACATAGGATATCTCCTGACATTTGGAGATTCACCCGGCTCACCTGAGCGTATGGATATGGAGAAGACCAGGCTCATGGTCTTCCTGGGAACACACCTGGGAGAGAACATACATGTTTCGCATGTCATGCATTATATTGAAGGTCTCTGCAATGGCGCCAAGCTGGTGGTGGTAGATCCCAGGTTTTCAGCATCAGCAGCCAAGGCGGACAAGTGGCTGGCTATACGCCCTGGCACTGATACAGCCCTGCTCCTGGCCTGGATCAACTACATTATTCAGCACGGGCTTTACGACAAGGAGTTCGTGGCCAAATACACCACGGGCTTTAAGAAACTCAAGGATAGCGTCAAGGACTGCACACTGGATTGGGCTGCCGGGCTCACTGACATACCGGCCGGTCAGATCAAGGAGACGGCTGAGTTGATGGGGAAATTGGCACCGCATGTAGTGATTCACTGCGGACGATTTGTTGCATGGTATGGCAATGACACTCAGCGCTCGCGTGCTCTGGCCATCCTGGCAGCAATATTGGGCACATATGGGGTCGAAGGCGGCATGTATCTGAAGAGCAAGCCCCCCAGACCAAAGGCATCTCTCTTTCAGTCCGATGAAGAAGAGTCCGATCTTGAACCTATCAGCGACAAGTGGCCCTTTCCGCCTCCAGGCACACCATCTGAGGGGCTGATTGAGGCCACATTGACCGGCAAACCCTATCCAATCAAATCCTGGGTGATCTGGGGGACGAATACTATCCAGACCATCCCGGCGTCACACAGGACTATCGAGGCACTGAAGAAGCTGGACTTCGTGCTGGCCGTAGATCAAATTCCCAATGACCAGACACTGTTTGCTGATATCATTCTCCCGCAGTGCACCTATTTGGAGCGCTACGATACGGTATACGTCTGGAAGGATGTCAAGGTCCCATATCTCTCTGTCCGCCAGCCCATGGTAAAGCCCCTGTATGAGTCCAGGGATCCTTACTGGATTACAAAACAGTTGGCTGAACGGCTCGGCTACAGCGACTGCTTCCCATACAAGGATGCAAAAGAATACGCGGAGAAAAAACTGGAATCCGTTGATCTCTCTCTTGAGAAACTTAACAAAGAAGGAGGCGTTGTCACCTTCCAGGGCAGACCCTATTTCACTAGGGAGAATCCGCCTGAGTTCGACACGTCTGACGGCAAGGTCCAGCTTTACTCCGAAGAGATGGAAGATGAAGACCTGGATCCCATACCGCGTTTCGAGCCGACTCCTGCGCCCCCAAAAGGCTATGTGCGTCTCCTGTCCGGCCGCACCCCGGTGCACACATTCACCAGGACCCGCAATAACGTCTGGCTCAATGCCGAACAGTCTGAAAACGACCTCTGGCTCAACGACAAGGTTGCAAAAAAACTGGGCATCAAGAATGGTGAAGAGGTATGCATGGAAAATCAGAGGGGTGTCAAGACAAGGCCGATCAAGGTCAAGGTAACTCCGGGCATCCGGTGGGATTGTGTCTATATTGTCCACGGCTACGGCCAGTTAAGCCGGCACCTGACCCAGGCATACCACAAGGGAGTGTCGGACGGCCTGACCTTTGCCAAGAATACGCTCGATCCTGTTACAGGCGCCAATGCAATGAGGGTCAACTTTGTGCGCCTCATAAAGGACGGCAAGGTGCTGGAGATGCCGGAGCTGGGTCCATTGCCCTCAGGAATTCCGCGTTTTCAGATGTGATGAATTAGATTTTGACTGTTTCTGTCCCAGGGGGTGAACCCCGGGATTATTGATGCATAGGAGGCTTTCCATGACGCAATATGCTATGGTGATTGATCTAAATCGCTGCGTAGGCTGCCATGCCTGCGCTATAGCCTGCAAGGCGGAGTGGGGCGTGCCGGCTGAATATCACCGCAGTTGGCTCCGCCGCCTGGGCCCGGCAATGACGCCCGACGGGATGTCTTATACCTATTTCCCCGGACTGTGTAACCACTGTGACGACCCGGTCTGCGTGCCTGTATGCGAGGCCGATCCGGAAGAAAAGGTCTTTACCGACCCCAAAACAGGAAAGACCATGACAATGGAGGTGCGGGCCACTTATAAGCACCCCTTTACCGGGGCCGTGCTAATAGACCACGACCGCTGTATCGGATGTGAGATGTGTGTCGATGCCTGCCCGTATGGCGCGCGCTACATGGACTATACTCTGGACGAGCCCAAGGCGGACAAGTGCACTTTCTGCATGGAGCGGGTAGAGCATGGCGAGGTCCCTGCCTGTGTAAAGACATGCCTTGCCGGGGCACGCATCTTTGGCGACCTGCACGACAAGAAGTCCGAGGTATATGACCTGGTGCACAACAAAGGAGCCATCAGGCTGACCTCTTCCGAAGTCGTTATCGGACCCAATGTTTACTATATAGGCAACCCCAGGGACTTGCACCTGTTGAAGGAGACCTGTACGCCACACAAGATGAACGCAGGGAGGACCAGCAGACGTGCCATGCTTGCAGGCTTGCATAGGCGGGGAGGCAATTTGCTGGCCGGTGCCGGGCTATTCGGGGCAGTCGCAGGCCTGGTGGATCTGACATCCTCCGATAGTAACTCAGAAGATAAATCGTTCTGATCGACCATGCAACAATCTCAGAGCCCTCCGAAAGATTTCTATGGCTGTTCGGTTTGTTTGGTCCATGGTATTGACCCGGAGCTCAATTTTTAAGCTGTCCCAGCTTCAATAGCTGCTCCCATAGCTCCTACTATCTCAGGATGCCGGGGCACTAATATTTTCTGTTTTAGCTTTCTTTCCAGGAGCCTATGTACACAGATATTGTTGGCTACTCCACCAGTAAAAACCACATCGGGTGAGAGGTTCAGCCTGCCAATTAAAGAGGAGATACGATCAGCAATGGCCTTATGTACGCCCAAGGCGATGCTCAATAATGGTACACGCCTCGATATAAGGGAAATTACCTCTGACTCTGCAAATACGGTACACATACTGTTTATCTTTACCGACTCCTCAGCAGATAACGCCTCTTTACCAAACTCCTCTATTGAAAATCCTAGGGTTTTGGCCATGATCTCCAGGAACCTTCCAGTGCCTGCGGCACAACGATCGTTCATTCTAAAATTAATGACTCTCCCCTTCTCATTCAGGGATATGCCCTTGCTATCCTGACCCCCCACATCGATCACTGTCCTGCAGTTGGGACAAAGATACCTTGCACCTAAGGAATGGGCCTTTATCTCCGTGATGACACTATGGGCAAAGTCCACTTCGAAGGCGTGACGTCCGTATCCAGTAGCCACTAATCTTTTTGGTTTATAAGCCTTTATTAACTCAGAGGCTAGCTCAGAGGCCTGAGCGTATGGGTCATAACCGCTATTCCTTACCTGAAAATCCCTTACTTCTCCATTCTCCATGACCACAATCTTCACTGTCCGAGAACCGATATCAATACCACCGAACATGCCTCCAAAACTCCCTATGATATCTGCTCTATAAACGCCTCTATCCTTGTCTGTAACTGCCCCACATCCTGCTCCCCATAGTCTGTCTCTATCTCTAACACCGGTACATTGAATCTCTTTAAGGCCTTCTGTACCTTGATACACTCTATGCTATAGGTAAGGCAGAACTGAAGGGTGAAGAGAATAACACCATCAACCTTAAAATCTCTGACATATCGTGCAATTTCTTCGATCCTTTCTTCATTAGGGGTAAAGCAGCTACAGTTTATCTTCAGATAGCGGTCAGCTATAGCCTTAAACTTATCCTCTAATGTGGGACATCCCTCATCTACTGGATTGGTGAAATATCTTGTACCCACACAGCTCTCTTCGCAGACCACCACCGCTTTACTGCTTTCAACAGTGTGGTGAAGCTTCCAAAAAGGAAGGGCAAAGGGGCAGCCCGAAATCATGATCCTGGGTGTCCCCTTTTTCACAACACCCATCCCCTTTTGCACCTTTTCCTCCAGCTCGTCACAGAGAACATTCACCTTTGTGGTAAATCTCTCAGGATCATCATAGTAGGCGATCTGCGACACCAGCAGAGCATCCTTCCCGCTGATAGGAGGAGGATCAGCCTTTCTGAGGTCAAAGAACCTGGCCAAAGTCCTTCTTTTCCTATTGATTAACTGAATCTTCTCTTCCAGCTCCTCAGGAGTGATGGAAACACCGGATTCCCTCTCCATCTTTTCCTTGAACTTTATTACCTCATCCAACCAGAGCCTTTTGCCCATATAACTTTTGGAATTGGGGATCTCCATGGTGTAAAAGGGCACGTAATTTCCAAATATCTCCCACACCTTCTTCTTCCCGTCACAGGTGGCCTCGCCCACAAAGAAATCGGGGACCTGATAGTAGGGAGAGGTCTTGGCTTCCATGAATCCAAAGGCGGATTTGATAAGGGGACACAGATTACTGGGGAGAATCCTTTCGGCATCGGGAATAGAGAACTGAGATCCTCCACAAACGCCAACCCACACGCCCCTTGCAGCCATGACGATCTCTTCGGGCACATACACACAGAATGTCCCCACAATCTTGTGCCCTTTCTTCTTAAGCTCCAGTAGCTCTTTGATCCTTAGCCCATGAATTTCTGAGGTGGTGAAGTCGAAGTACTCCATACCCTTGGGCCTAAACTCCTGATTCAGGTATATCTCCTGATAAGCAGGACCAAGACCCTCCAGGAATTCGTCATGTCTTTCTAGATCAAGCCCAAGCTCTGCCCACATTCCATGATAATCTTCCATAATATTGCCTCCTCAAAGTATCTTCCAAGAGTACTTGTAACTCCACTGGATGTAGAACCAATCCGCCCCGCTGTTCTCATCCGCCCTGTTGCGCACAACCTCACTGGGGAAGAAGTGGCCATAGGTGCAACTCAAGCGGTGGCCTTTAAGCAGAGAGTAGCGGGGAAAAATCTTGCTCAGATCAACTTTGGCAGTGACATCAAAGGTCTCCCCTACCTTTTTGCCTGAATCACCATTGGGATCTCTGTATAGATGCGAATTCATGTACCAGGCGTCTTCCTCTTCTGCCAGCCAGTAGTTATGCAGGCCGAAGACCATATGCACGCCCTCAACAGGCCATAACTCAAGATTTACTTGGAGGTCCTGGAAGTTCCTCCATTTGAAAAAACTCCATTGGTTTCCATGCCATGCACCCCAAACCCCATATCCTACATCGAAGGTCTCATGGTCCCCGTCATAGGGGTCGTCATCTCCTGAGGAGTAGGTGTACTCCATACTGAGGCGAGGCTTGGCCCATAGCCCTTTGAAGTTATAGCCCCCCAAAGCATGATAGGCATAGGCATCAATATCGTCTGAGCCTCTCCTTCCAAACTCTTTGGAGAACCAAAGGTCATAATCGAAGTTATAGAAATCTCTGCCCCAGAGCCTGGCGCCCGCATAGTATTCATTCAGCGTCCCAGCGCCTCCCTTTTCTTCTCTGTATTCATCTGTGTCATCTCCCTTGTATGCGAAGAAAGGCTCTATGTGAGCATTTAAAATAGGGAGGGAAAATCTGCTATATACACCCGCTCCTTCGTAAGAGTGCCTGTGATTCAGGCTAAAATTTTTGGGGTCGTTTATCTTAATCCTTCCGTAAAATGCATCGATAAAGTTATCTTTCCCGAAGTCATAAGAAAGCTTAACGGCATCCCAGAGATAGGGACCGGTATTGG
>JAGGTI010000070.1 GCA_021163775.1 Candidatus Zixiibacteriota bacterium | reverse complement strand
CTAGGGGCTTGTTGATAAACCCTATTCACAGTTGTGTCGGGTCCTTGTCCCGTCAAGACGGGATTGTGACCTGACACGTAAGTGCATGTCAGACAATAGCGGCAGGTCTCACGTATTCGCCCAGGAGAATTCGAAGGACCTGCCGCAACTACACAAGAGGACTTTATCAACAAGCCGCAAGTGGTGGGGCACCCGGTGTCTGAGTCCTACTTGAATTCCACCAGAACGGTCAGGGTGTCGGTGCCACGTACGAGCGTCACGTCGCAACTGTCACCCTTGCGGTATTTCTTCAGAGCATTCATGTAATCGTAAATGTCACCCACATGACGCTCGTCCATCTTGATTATAATATCGCCCTTGAGAATTCCAGCTTGATCGGCAGGTTGGTCAGTTGATACACCATTGATCCCAAGGCCGTTATGTTCCGTAATGAAGTCAGGCATAATACCGAACTTCACCGTAAGATTTGACGGACCTCCGCTGGCGCTTTTGTCCTTGGTCCGATGGAAAGTCAGAGGGCCATCGTAGGCGGTGAAATGCCAGAGAATATCCGCTACCAAGCGGGCCACCGTAACCACGCCATTGAGATCAATCTTTTCAATTACATCATTGGGGGTGTGGTAATCTTCGTGGGCACCGGTGAAGAAATTGAGACAGGGAATTGAATCGTGATAGAACGGTGCGTGGTCGGATGGTCCAGAACCGGACTCTTTGAACACTACGGTCAAATTGCCCATATCTTTCTGATCCAGATACTCCTTGAACTCAGGGCAGGTGCCCGTGCCCATGATCGCCAAACCTTTGTCCTGATCGGCCAAGCGACCGATCATATCCATGTTGATCATCATGCGGGCGACTGATCTGTCAACGGTCCAGTTGCGTACATAGTGGCCCGACCCGAGAGTACCCGATTCTTCGCCGGAGAAGGCGATGAAAAGAATCGACTCATCCAATTCGTCTTGACGGCTACTAAAGGCACGGGCTAGTTCCAAAACAGCGGCTGTGCCTGATCCGTTGTCATCGGCCCCATAGTGGATTTTCTTTTCTGCGCCGTGATATCGGGAAGTCGGTGTGCCCCAGCCGAGGTGGTCGTAGTGAGCGCCGACAATTGAAACCGTATCGGTCGCGCCTTGTAGGTAGCCGATCACGTTGTATCCGGTACCACGAACCCGATTGAGATCGGTGACGCCTTTGGCCGAGGTCAGTTGAGGGGCTGTCAGATCAAGTCTCAATTTCTCCAGTCCGCGTCGCCGTACGAAGATGACTGGAATATCTTTCGGTTTGACGTGAGTGACGCCGATGGTGATAATCGTGTCGTCATGACTTATTGGGGTATAAAAAAAGACGGCGGCGGCGCCGTGATTGATGGCCGTGACCATTTTTGAAACCAACCCACTATAGCGATCAAAAGTTGTATCGGAGATCGTAGAATCATCGTTGTTGTTTGGTTCGGGCGTATAACGACTGATAAGAACCGCCTTGCCGTTGATGTCAAGTCCGGCGTAATCGTTGTGAGTGGAATCTTCAGTCACAATGCCATAGCCCACTGATACCACTTCATCGAAATCAAAAGCCATGCTGGCCGAGTGGTTCATTGGCTGGTAGTCATCATTGATACTCATCTCCTGGCTGTTCAGGCTGAGACGATTGTCAGGGCCAAACTCAATCCGCTTGGTGAACTCGAAAGCCTGCAGGTAGGTTCCATTGTCACCCTTAGGTTCCAGACCAGCAGTTTCGAATATCGATTTGATATATTGTGCGGCCTTCCATTCCCCCGGTTCGCCTACTTCGCGACCCTCAAGAGAGTCGGAGGCCAGAACCTTAAGGTGGTTCAGTATCGAATCGGCCGTTATCTCATAACCTGTTTGTGCCGAAACAGTGGAGCCGGTCAAACAAATCGCTATGGTTAGTAATAGAGATATCAGTTTCATAAGAATCCTTTCATTGGAAACCATATTAGCTCGAAACTACAATATATGTTCCGAGGTCGTTCTCGTCAGTTATTTGTTGGACCCTTTTTAGCTTCTGAGTTGTTCAAATCCATGTTATGTTCGATGATCTTTGATTTGAATAGGAGCTAATGTGACGCAGAAATGTTGTATCAAGTGTGGCCAGGTTCTAACGGCAGGGGGGAAGTTTTGCCCCGGGTGTGGGCACCCGGTAGGGAACTCATTAGAGCGAGACGCACGCCAAAGCTCCACTGGGGGCCATTGGCTTCGCGACGGAATAATAATCGCAGGGATTATTATAGTGGTAGTGACAGGTTATATGTTCTTGCGAGAAACCCCGTCACAACCTGAATCCACTGCGATTACCAGCCCTATTGGCCATGAGGGTATGGGGGCCGCATTGGGGAATGTACCTACCGATTATGTTGGATTGATCGAGAGTGGTAATCAATATATGGATGCCGGGGATTTTCCTTTGGCGGCCGAAATGTATCGGCGAGCATTGGAAATTGACGGCCATTCACCCGATGTGCGTACTGATTTTGGTGCCTGTTTGCACGCTATGGGATTGCCAGAAAGGGCGTTGGACGAATTCCGCACGGTCTCAGAGGAACATCCTGAGCATACTATTGTTCGCTTCAACATGGGGATTGTACACTATGGGCAAGGACGGCTTGATTCTGCCCGGCAATACTGGGAATCGTTTCTACAGGTTTCGCCTGATGGCGAACCGGCTGAGAAAGCAAGAACCTACCTTGAGGAGATGGGAAGTTAAGTGTTTTGGAACAGTTTGTGACATCGTGGCTGACAGCTACGTGGCAGGTTTTATCTGATTCCGCACTTTATTTCCTGTTGGGATTGACTTTGGCCGGTCTGGCATGGGTCTTTCTTAATGAGAAGAACCTCAGCCGCATCCTGGGTAAGAACCGCAACCAGACTGTGTTGCGGGCGGCCCTGATTGGTGTGCCTTTACCGCTTTGTTCCTGTTCGGTATTACCGGTAGCGACACAGTTGCGGAACTCCGGACTTAGCAAGGGCGGCACAATGTCGTTTCTGATTGCCACGCCCGAAAGCTCGATAGACTCGGTTCTATTGACCTACTCGCTGACCGATCCGCTTATGACTCTTGCACGACCGATAACCGCTTTTCTGACCGCAACAGTGGCTGGTTTGGTCGAAAATCATTTTGATGCGAAAACTGTCGAATTGACACCGGCGATTGAAGTTGAAGCCGCTTGCGGTTGTTGTTCGACTACCCCTGAGATCGTTGTCTCCTGGCCGAAACGAGTTCAAGCGGGTCTCAGACATTCCTTCACGACATTGATTGGCGATCTGGCACCGTATCTAATGCTTGGCTACATATTGGCAGGTCTGGCCGCGGTTATCTTTGGTTCACCAGTCGATTTTGGTGCTCAGGGTGGTTGGCTGGCGTATCTGGCGGCTCTGGTTGTCGGAGTGCCGTTGTACATCTGTGCAACGTCTTCCACGCCTCTGGCCGCCGTTCTGTTGGGGGCAGGGTTTCCACCGGGAGCGATTATGGTCTTTCTCATGGTCGGTCCGGCAACCAACCTGACCACGCTGACTGTGGCGAAGAAGATTTTAGGTTTCGGCTCAACCGTAAGATACATAATCATCATTGTCGTAATCTCCGTAATTAGTGGCCTGATGCTTGATGCTCTATACAATACTCTGCAGATCGAGGTCAATTACCAGCCATCGCATGCAGGGCATTTTCAGAGTTGGGTTGACATGGTTTCCGGGTCGATTCTTGGACTCCTGATCCTTTGGCATGTATTCCTGAGGTTCTTTCGGTCCAAGCCAGCCTGATATTTTTCGGGGCTCTTTTTTTCTATTGCGACTATAAGTGGGGATGGGCATAATATATTATGTTAACTGAGTTTCTTAACCGCTGGCCTGCTCTCCGTGGGCTTGTTGATTTTGTATATCCTCCGCTTTGTTCTGGTTGTGGAGCCTACACCGAGGCGGTTGGGGCAATTTGCGATTGTTGTGTTGCGCAAATCGACTGGCTCGAATCTCCGATACCACTTACTGATATTGATTTCAGGCCGACCGCTTCTGACAATACGGGGACTCCGGATTCTTTCCCTCTGTTCGCCGCTGGTGCTTACGCTAACCCATTGAATCAGATTGTCATCAATTTCAAATTCAAGGGGGTTACGGTTCCTGCCGAGTCGATCGCCGCACGAGTGGTTGATATGTTCGGCGAGAAGATACACAAATTGGCTCCAGCGGTTCTGGTACCTATCCCTTTGCACCCGAGTCGCGAATATGTGCGGGGTTATAATCAGGCCACTATTTTCGCAACAGAATTGGCCCGCCGACTAGAATTGAGCGTCAACGAAAGTCTGTTGTATCGTATCAAGAAACGAAGACCCCAGGCAAAACTGAAAAAACATCGGCGATTATCAAATATCAAGTCAGTATTTGAAGTGGATCTTTCATCTGAAGCCGACCAGCCCGTGGATCGCGTGATATTGGTGGATGATGTCGTCACCAGCGGTCAGACTATGTTTGAAGCGCGTCGGTGTCTGATGCGCGTTGGTTACCAAGTGGTGGGCGGTATTTCTATGGCCCATGCTGTATAAGATGAGGCGATAGTCGATGATAAACGCAATTGAGGATTTTCTTCAACATCTCAAGCTGGAACAGGGATTGGCAGAAAATACAATATCAGCTTATCGCGCAGATCTTATGGAGTTAGTACGGCAGTTTCCAAAATCAACACCCGTGAAAATAACCGCTTCTGATCTGAACAAGTATTTCGCAGATTTGGCCGCTCGTGGACGCCGGCCGGCGACACTGGCGCGCAAAGTATCAGCGGTTCGGTGTCTCTTTGGATATCTACAGGAGCGAGGGGTGGTTCGCAGTAGCCCGGCGTCTGGCTATCGTGCCCCGAAACTTGCACGGTATCATCCGGATTACCTATCCGTAGGGGAAATCGAACAAATCCTTGAGGCTTGTAAGACTGACCCTCGCTTGGCGGTTCGAGACAAAGCCATAATTGAGGTATTGTATGGTTGTGGACTCAGGATATCAGAGCTGGCCGGTTTAAGAGTGGGGGATGTCGAGTTTGAGGCCGGGTTTTTAAAAGTGATCGGCAAAGGGAACAAACAGCGGTTAGTGCCCTTAGGTGAATATGCCCGCCGAGCCATTGAGGAATACCTTGATGATCCCCTCCGCAAAAAACACCTGGCCAGTGGTTCTCAGCCGGTTTTTGTAAATCGCTCAGGGTCGACTCTGTCGCGGGTTGGATTGTGGAAAATTATACGAAAACTGGTTCTCAGGGCCGGGATTGCCAAATCTGTTACCCCCCATACTTTCCGCCATTCGTTCGCTACTCACCTCCTTGCCGGGGGTGCTGATTTACGTACGGTGCAAGAAATGCTCGGACATGCCGATATATCGACAACAGAGATATACACCCAGATAGATCAAGGATATATCGTTGCCGAGCATAGAAGACATCACCCTAGAGAACTGGCAGGCTTTCGCCGCAAGTGACCGCCCTGAATCCCAGCGGACGATTCATTTTGCTATTCGGCAAAGTGAGGTCAATCTCGATTTCTATCTTGGTCGATTCTACCATGACCACCGTCTCAGATTTCACTACTTTGACAATTTAGAAGAACTGGTTAAAATCTGTCATCGGCACCGGGTCTCAGCTATTTTGATTGCTGGTGAGGGTGAGTTTGTTCGAGAACTTGATATAGTTCAGGCGATCAAACAGAACATCCTGTTGTCAATCGTACCAGTGATCTTTTATCACCCCGACCCTAATATAAACACGGTTGTGGCCGCTTATGAGAGTGGGGTGGAGGAGTTTATTTACGGTGAGTGGGTGGATAAATTGGTGCGGGTGCGGATAGATCGAGTGATCGAACGATCTCAGCGCGATGTGGCAGTCAACCCGTCAACGCTTCTGCCGGGGCCAACCCTTATTGAGGAAGAAATCAATCGACAAATACAACTAGGTGATAAATTCGCCGTTGCTTACGCCGACCTGGACAATTTCAAAGCGTTCAACGACTACAATGGTTATGTCTATGGCGACAAGATAATCCGCTTGACCGGAAGGATCCTTCGGGATGTCGTTTTCGATCTTTGTCGCGAAGGGTTTGTGGGACATATTGCAGGTGACGATTTCATTTGTGTTATGCCGTCCGATGTGGTCGAGGAGGCTTGTCGCTGGATTATCAAGTCGTTTGATGCTTTCGTACCATATCGGTATGGCGAAGTTGACCGTGAGCGAGGTTATTACGATTCTCGCAACCGTCGGGGCGAGCTGGAGCGGTTTCCGCTGTTGTCGATCTCGATCGCGGTGGTGATCAACCGGAACGGCGAGTTCCAGCATGTTGGTGAACTATCCAAAATGCTGGCTGATCTCAAGGCGGCCTGCAAGGCTAAAGAAGGCTCCAATTACATGATTGAGCGTCGGAAAAAGTATTGATTTCTTTTGCCCAATCTCAGACTCCGCCCCAGCATTTTCAATTTATGTGCCGTCAGGCGACTCGGCCTGACGATTTCGGTTGCCCATGTTCTTGTAGGTCAAAACCCCTTGGTGGTTCCGCCATCCGACACCACTGAAGGGCCGCCCTTACTTCAAGTAGCTTTTGAGTTGACAATCTGTAGCAATTGAGTAGATTTGCCGACCTAAGATTAAGTAGGTCGAGACCAGCTCATCTTGAACTTGTCTTGGGTTTATTCTGAGTTTGTCTTGAGTCATCCTGATCCTGTCGAAGGATGGTCTCGACGCGAGAAACTTGTAAGCCACCGTAGCTCAGTTGGTAGAGCAATTGATTCGTAATCAGTAGGTCTGCGGTTCGACCCCGCACGGTGGCTCTTTCTTATGTCTGTTTCTCCAGCTTGTAGAATTGTAGGTCATGGTTGGCTTGCAACCTGACATCCAACGATTGTCCAGTGGCGGAACCGCCAAGGGGTTTTTGTGCGTGGTGTGAGCTTCCCCCCGTTAAGTGGACAAGTTAACAAGCAATTGTTATCACCTGTTCT
>JAGGTI010000078.1 GCA_021163775.1 Candidatus Zixiibacteriota bacterium | reverse complement strand
CCGGCCGATGTCTTAGTTAACTGTCAGGCTGATGTACCTCTGTCGAATATCGGTTTGGTGACGGTTACTGACAATTGCGATCCTAATCCGGTGATTACGTTTGTCAGCGATGTGCCCAGCGGTACGAGCTGTCCGATGACTATCACCCGGACCTACAAGGCTACTGATTTCTGTGGCAACGAGAGCACCTGCACTCAGTTAATCACGGTTGACGATCAGATCCCGCCGGTGATAACCTGTCCGACCGATCTCACGGTGGAATGTATGGGTGACGTGCCCGCTTATGATATTGGTATGGTAACGGCGACTGATAACTGTGGTGGTACGCCGGTAGTAGAGTGGGTAAGTGACAGTCCGGTTGGAACATGCCCGACAGTTATCACCCGTGTCTACAAGGCGACCGATGATTGTGGCAACGAAGCTTTCTGTCAGCAGATAATTACTGTCGATGATCAGACGCCTCCGACAATGACCTGCCCAACGACGGTTACGGTCGAGTGTCTGGCTGATGTCCCGGTGCCGAATACGAGTTTGGTCACTGCGACTGATAACTGCGACCCCAATCCGGTGGTTTCTTTCCTGAGCGATAGCGATGATGGCCAAACCTGTCCGAAGACAATTACTCGTACATATAAGGCAGTTGATGCCTGCGGCAACATCGCTACCTGCACTCAGACGATTCTGGTCGATGATAACACGCCGCCGGTGGTGACTTGTCCGGTTGACGTGACTGTTGAATGCTCATCTGATGTTCCTGCGCCGAATGTTGGCTTGGTTACGGCTACGGACAACTGTGATCCTGCCCCGGTAGTGACTTTTGTCAGCGATGTGTCCGATGGTCAAACCTGTCCGGAAACGATAACTCGGACTTACCAGGCTACTGATTTCTGCGGCAACATTGCTATCGGCACTCAGATTATCACTGTTGATGATACCACACCGCCGGTGGTTACCTGTCCGGCTGATATTAGTGTTCAGTGTAACGACCCGACTGATCCATCATTTACCGGTACTGCCACAGCTACTGATAACTGTTCGGCTGTTGGTAATATAACTATCGCTTATAGTGATAACATTAACGGCGGCACAATTCGTACCTGGACCGCTACTGACGAATGTGGCAACCAGTCGAGTTGCGTACAAACGATTACCGTTCTGGGCGACAACGAACCTCCGCAGTTTACCTGCCCGCCTGATTTCTCCGTGGAGTGTCTGGATGACGTGCCGCCAGCCGATCCGGGAGCTATCACTGCGACTGACAATTGTGATGCTAATCCGGTCGTCACGCTCGTGAGCGAAGTTCCGAGCGGTACGATCTGTCCGCTAACTATTACCCGCACTTTCCGTGCTTCGGACGCCTCGGGTAACTACGCGGAGTGCTCACAGATTATCACCGTTTACGATCAGACACCGCCACAGTTGGTTAACTGCCCGGTTGATATTGTAATCAGTTGTGATGCTTCGGTACCGGCACCGGCCAGTGTTAGCGCCACCGACAACTGCACCGGGGTAACGCTTGACTTTGTCGAGAACGAGACGGTCGGGAGTTGTTCGCAGGAGAAGACAATAACCCGTACCTGGACTGCCACCGACGCTTGTGGCAATAGTATCTCATGCGCTCAAACTATCACCATTGAAGACAACGTGGCGCCGACAGTTACCTGTCCGGGGCCGGTTGTTGTGGAATGTGCGGCCGATGTGCCTGCTCCGAATACGTCATTGGTAACGGTTACGGATAATTGTGATCCTGCTCCGGTAGTGACTTTTGTAAACGATGTATCCGATGGTCAGACTTGTCCGGAGACGATCACCCGGACGTATAAAGCTATTGACGCCTGCGGAAATAGCGGATTCTGTACGCAGATAATCACTATTGACGACACTATACCGCCGGTGATTACCTGTCCGGCCGATGTCTTAGTTAACTGTCAGGCTGATGTACCTCTGTCGAATATCGGTTTGGTGACGGTTACTGACAATTGCGATCCTAATCCGGTGATTACGTTTGTCAGCGATGTGCCCAGCGGTACGAGCTGTCCGATGACTATCACCCGGACCTACAAGGCTACTGATTTCTGTGGCAACGAGAGCACCTGCACTCAGTTAATCACGGTTGACGATCAGATCCCGCCGGTGATAACCTGTCCGACCGATCTCACGGTGGAATGTATGGGTGACGTGCCCGCTTATGATATTGGTATGGTAACGGCGACTGATAACTGTGGTGGTACGCCGGTAGTAGAGTGGGTAAGTGACAGTCCGGTTGGAACATGCCCGACAGTTATCACCCGTGTCTACAAGGCGACCGATGATTGTGGCAACGAAGCTTTCTGTCAGCAGATAATCACGGTTGACGATCAGACCTCACCGACAATGACCTGCCCTGCGACGATTACGGTTGAGTGTCTGACTGATGTGCCGGCGCCGAATCCGAGTCTGGTCACTGCGACTGATAACTGCGATCCCAATCCGGTAGTTTCTTTCCTGAGTGACAGCGATGATGGCCAAACCTGTCCCAAGACAATTACCCGTACTTACAAAGCGATTGATGCTTGTGGCAACATCGCTACCTGCACTCAGATTATCATAGTGGACGATACAACGCCACCGGTAGTGACTTGCCCTGTTGATGTTACTGTCGAGTGTTCCTCTGATGTTCCCGCGCCGAATGTTGCGCAGGTTACTGCTACGGATAATTGTGATCCTGCTCCGGTAGTGACTTTTGTAAGCGATGTGTCCGATGGTCAGACCTGTCCGGAGACGATTACCCGGACCTACCAAGCCACTGATTTCTGTAGCAATTCCGCTATCTGTACCCAGACTATCACGGTCGATGATACCACGCCGCCGACAGTTACCTGCCCGGCCGATGTCTTAGTTAACTGTCAGGCTGATGTACCTCTGTCGAATATCGGTTTGGTGACGGTTACTGACAATTGCGATCCTAATCCGGTGATTACGTTTGTCAGCGATGTGCCCAGCGGTACGAGCTGTCCGATGACTATCACCCGGACCTACAAGGCTACTGATTTCTGTGGCAACGAGAGCACCTGCACTCAGTTAATCACGGTTGACGATCAGATCCCGCCGGTGATAACCTGTCCGACCGATCTCACGGTGGAATGTATGGGTGACGTGCCCGCTTATGATATTGGTATGGTAACGGCGACCGACAACTGTGGCGCCACGCCGGTAATCGAGTGGGTGAGTGATACTCCGGTTGGAACATGCCCGACAGTTATCACCCGTGTCTACAAGGCCACTGACGATTGTGGTAACGAGGCTTTCTGTCAGCAGATAATCACAGTTGACGATCAGACGTCTCCGGTTCTGTCCGGTTGCCCTGCCGATGTGACGGTCGATTGCGGCGGTGTTCCGGCATCAGCTAACGTGACTGCCACTGATAATTGTTCCGGCGTTACTGTTTCGTTCAACGAAGTTACCACTCCTGGCTCCTGTGACTACGATTACGTAGTTACTCGTACCTGGACTGCGACTGATGATTGTGGCAATAGCGCCTCATGTACGCAGACTATTACGGTTCAGGACAACATTGCGCCAACTATCACTTGTCCTGCGGATCTCACGGTGGGTTGTTTGACCGAAGTCCCGGTGGCTGATCCAAGTTTGGTAACGGTTTCCGATAACTGCGATCCGGCACCTCAGGTCTTTGCCCTGGCCGACCAGCAGAGCGGTACTGATCCGATAATCATTACGCGCACCTATCGAGCATTTGATGCTTGTGACAACTCGGTTGACTGTATCCAGATTATTACAGTCGATGATCAGGAACCGCCGGTGTTTATTGGTTGTCCGACTGATGTTACTGTCGAGTGCGGCCATATTCCGGACGTACCTGTTGTGACTGCTACGGATAACTGTGACGGAGACGTGCCTGTTGATTTTGCTGAGGGTGTCATCCCCGGCCCGTGTGCTTTCACCTACACCCTGGTGCGCACCTGGACGGCGACTGATAGTTTTGGTAACACTAGTACCTGTCAGCAAAACATAAATATTGAGGATGTCATCGCGCCGGAGATCACCTGCCCGACTGACGTTACAGTGGAATGTATATTCGATGTTCCCGTGCCGGACGTTAGCCTTGTAATAGCAATTGACAATTGCGACCCTAACCCATTGGTGGAGTGGGTTGATGATAACTTGATCGGTACCTCATGCCCGATGACTCTACAACGTACTTATCAGGTGACAGACGCCTGCGGCAACTGGGATACCTGTAACCAGATGTTCTTGCTGGACGATCAGACGCCGCCAGTGTTTACGGTGTTCCCTGAAGACCAGGCGATTACGATGTGTGAGCCGACCGAGATTTGTCTCGACCTTGATGCTGAAGACAACTGTAGCGGAAGAGTCTTGCTGTCGGTGGTCGATGGGCCCGGTGCAGAGTCCGGTTATCGGTGGTGTTATACTCCGACCGGTTCCGGTTCGTTTGACGTCACTATCCGGGCTGAAGATACCTGCGGCAATTTTGTTGATGACGTGTTTCACGTTGATATCGCTCTGAACACGCCCCCCACTATTACTAATTGCCCCGAGGACACAACCATTCACTGGGGTGAGACATTCCTGCACGACTTCACCGCTTCCGATCCTGATATCGGTCAGACGCTTACTTATAGTCTGTGTGAAACTACTCCCGAGGGTGTTACTATAGACGCCGCTGGACATCTTAACTGGGTCTCTAGTGCTCAGGATATCTGTGATCCAGCGATCTGTGTTATCGTAACCGACTCTTGTGGCGCGGCCGATACCTGTGAGTTTGATATTTGTGTCACTAACGACCCGCCAGTGATTACTTGTCCTGAGAATATGACAATCTGCCACGGTTATCCATTTGAAACCCAGGTCACCGCGACCGATCCGGATAATGGCCCGTACGCTATATTCCGACTTATCAGCGGTCCTGTTGGTCTAACCCTGGATGCCACGACCGGTGAAATTGTCTGGGATGAGCCGGAACCGGGTGCTTGGGAAATATGTGTCGAGGCCTCCGATGAGGCACCGGTTTGTGATCCATGCAGTCCCGCCAGCGCCGACACCAGTTGTTTCACTCTCAATGTGGTTGCCCTCGACTTGGTGATCGAGAAAATCCACAATCAATTCCAGAACCAGCATGCTGAAGTCAGTATTGACTTTATGCACCAGGGAAGCAATTGGCCGATTGCTGGTTACGACCTGCTAATTCAGTACGACCCGACGGCCCTGTCTTTCCTGAAGGCTACCGAAGGTCAGTTCTTCACCGATTGTGCCTGGGAGTACTTTACTTATCGATTCGGTGCCAGCGGCAATTGCGGCGTAGGTGCCTGCCCGACCGGCATACTGCGCATCGTGGCGATGGCGGAGACGACCGGTGGTAATCTTGCCAATCACCCGGATTGCTACACCAACGATGGTATCGCAGATCCTGGTCCGGGGTCATCCACGGCGACCGAATTGGCGGTGATGCACTTTATGGTGACTGACGACCGTACCGTCGAATGCACCTTCGCTCCGATCCGCTTCATCTGGTACGATTGCGGTGACAATGCGCTGTCCAACATTGTTGGTGATACGTTGCACATATCAAACGAAGTGTATGATTATGGTGGCGAAATTGGCGATCCGCCAGTTGTTCAGTGGAACTTGATTACCGGTTTGGATAATACTTTCCCAACCGTAACCGGAGCGCTGTCGCCTGATTGCGATATCAGCTTCAAATCGGAGCTGATCCGCTGTGCCAACTTCTACAACGGCGGTGTGGATATTGTCTGTGCCGATTCGATTGATGCGGCCGGTGATATCAACATCAACGGCATTGCCTATGAAATCGCTGACGCGGTTATGTTCACCAATTACTTCATCAATGGTTTGCCAGCTTTTGATCCTCACGTTGAAGGCTCAATTGCCGCTTCTGATGCCAACCGGGACGGATTGTCGCTTTCGGTGGCCGATTTGGTCTACATTATTCGCGTGGTCATTGGCGACGCTCTGCCGTACGCGAAGGTGAGTCCGGTAACGGAACGGGTCAGCTACACGTTTGATAACGGCGTTGTAGCAATAACTGATGACATTGATATCAGCGGCGCCGCTTTGATTGTCCGGGGTAACGTTGAGCCACAATTGCTGGTTGATGATATGAGTATGCGCTACGCCTTCGATGGCAATAACACTCGTATCGTCGTGACTCCATCGATGGAGGCGACCACGATGGCATCGTTCCGGGGTGAGTTCCTGGGTGGTGTCAACGGTGAGTTGGTCTCGCTTGAGTTGTCAACTTCTGAAGGTGCGATGGCTCTGGCTAAGAATGTACCGATCCGGTTCAGTCTGACGCAAAACTATCCTAACCCGTTCAACCCGGTCACGATTATCGAATTTGCTCTACCGGAGCCTATTGAGTATTCGTTGACGATCTTCAATATTCAGGGTCAGGTAGTTGCTACTCATGAAGGTCGCGCCGATGCACCGGGTGTTTTCCGGTTCGAATGGGATGCTACTGAGCACGCTAGCGGTGTATATCTCTATCGCCTCGAAGCCGGTGCTGGCACTTTCGTTCAGACCAGGAAGATGCTGTTACTGAAGTAGATATTTCCTGCGCCCCATGCGGGTGTTAGTATAAACCAAACGGCCATCCTGTTACAGACGGGGTGGCCGTTCTGTTGTTGTTTGATGTATGGCAATGTCAGGATAATAGGTTGGGTCTCAAGGGTGATGTGCTTTAATCCTGTAGGTCGGTGTTCTGATGGGCGCTTTCAGCGACAGGAGAAACCCGACATGTGGCTGTTTTCGTTTGATAAGCATAGTAGGTCGGAACCCCTTAGCGGTTTCGACATCGTAAATTATCCCTCTCTCAAGAACACGATTATATTTCTGGTGGGACACGAGTGGACATGGGCCCGCTCAATTCACAAACGAAGTGCAACACCTGTATAAGGTGTTGTTATGGGAAAGAAATACAATCAGCTCACCATTGAAGAGCGG
>JAGGTI010000100.1 GCA_021163775.1 Candidatus Zixiibacteriota bacterium | reverse complement strand
GGAATGTCTTGATATCTTCCTGGGTTTCCAGATATTCAGCCACATCAAAAGGTTTTGTTTTAAGGGCCATAGTTTATAAATCTCCAATTGTTGCAAAAGTTCTCTTGCTTTAGCGATATCTTTTTTCTGACTTGATTTGTCTCCTCCTGCAAGAAGGAAAATAATCTCGCGCCCCTGGATTGTGTAATATACTCGAAAGCCAGGGCTAAAGAACATGCGAAGCTCAAAAAGGTTGGCGCTGATTGTTTTATGATCTCCAAAAGAACCAATAACCATACTGTCAATGCGCCTGAGTATTCTGTTTCGTGCCTGACGGTCTTTGATTCCGGCCAGCCATTTGTCGTATTGTTTTGTGCTCCGCAATTCGTATTTCATGCCTTTAGTGTATCTCGCGGAAGACACAATGTCAAGATAATAGGAAATAAAATGCTTGAAACGAAAAAATGGCTTTACCATCGGTGCCCTAATGGACGGCATCAGCGTAATTGCCGACAATATCACTGCCAAGGTCTACGAGTTTGAAGAAATTGCTGAGATTAAGGGCGAGTAGATAAAAGTAACAGAAGAGGGGTCAGCCCTCGAAAATAGAAATTAATTTTTGATATTGTCTTCTAAGATGTTAGAATCCTTGCATTATAGTACGATCTTACTGACTACAAGAGAACAGTAAGATAAGGAGTCAGGTAAACAAGCTAAATTCTATTTTCGAGGGCCGACCCCTTTATTTCCCTTTTTCGAGCTTGCAAGCCGATTCCTGATTGGTTTCTTTCATCAAGTGGATAAACATTCAGGGGTCACGTCAATGGTGAGGTGGTATATGCTTGCTTGGTACAAGAACGACTGTAAGGATATGGGTGAGGGCACAAAAGGGTGAATAAGCTATTTGCCTCGGAGAGTTTAAAAAAATTCTGATTATCCTTTACCCTTTGGCTGCCCTTTTGCAAAAAGAGCGCTGCTGTTGATGCAGAGCTTGTACGAATTGTTGGGTATGCCGCAAAGCTTTTTCGCAGAAAAGCCTTCCAATTTTGATAAATCCGTGTTCTTCCGAGATACCGCTCTCTGATGCAATAAAACGAGTTAGATCCTTGTACCGGCGTGGCCCATGAAGCTTACCTCCATTGTGCACGAGCACATTGCGAAGCTTGTAAGTGTTATAGAGAAAGCTCCATAGGGAATCATCAGGTTCTTTGAAACCGCCACGTTTCTGCAAAAATCTACGCAGCTTATGAAGGACATCGCAACTAATCTTGCACGGATCTTTGCCGTCTCGCATGATGATAGCTACCTCCCAGCCCACTGTCTTGATGTAATCCTCAATGAACGAAGCAAGTGAGACTATAAATGATGAGCGAAGCTGAAATTCGAAAATGGTCTCCCAGTGAATAGGATAGTAGTCTGCCCAGAAGTTGCCCCTACAAGACTCCGACAGTGAATCCGCCTCTTTTTCAAGTAGATCGAGTTCTCTGGTTCTCGCTCCCTCGATGAACTCCTCAATCGTTTTTAGATAGAAATGAGCCTCAGCAAGAAAGTCTGCCGCCTTCCCCTGACTGAACGCGCAGCCGTCCTCAATGATGAACGACCGGAAGAACTCTGCTCGCCAAAGATCTTTCGAGTGTTGTGTCATATTCGTCCTTACCCAGTCAAATAAAAAGCTAAGGGGCCTCCGACGAAAGAGGAGGCGGTCCCACTAGCGCTTTATTGGGCGCTTAATTCTTCAACTATTCCAGAAATTTTAAGCCATTGGCTTGTTCTTTCTTGAGGTTCTACTTTGGAGTTTATGTGCTCAATAAATTCCTGAACCAGCGTTACAAGTGACGTGCCCTCTGCCTTCACATTATCAATATAGTCATGAATTTGTTCTATCACAGGTTGAGCAGATTTTATAAATCGCTGATCAATAAAATCATCTTGGTTCAACTCTGGTAAGTGCTTCTGCAAAAGGCGACATGCTATGTAGAGTGGGATTTCCGTGTCGCTCATATTCGGGTATCGGGCAGCTCCGCCAAGACGAGAAAAATAGTCGAATAGTAGAGAAAAAGCACTCCATATGATGTGGTGGTCATCTTTCATTTTTCTATTACGCCCAATCGCCGCGGATCAGCCGCGCGGCGTTTTGCGTCGGCTGAATTAGTCTTTATGTTTATCCTTTTATCTCAGTAGGTTGTTTTGTTTTCAAGAAAAGGACTTAGGGCAGGACCCTAGCGACCGCTTGTAATACAAAGAACAATTTAGACTCATTAACAAAAAAACTGATAATGAATGATATCCATCCTAATGCGACCAGGGCGGTTTTGAAACCGGCGTTTGTGAACACTGTTTTCACCATAGCAATACCTCCTTTTAACTTTTTTGAAATTATTGGAAGGCGATCACCAAGGTTCTCCTGCTCCGCACCGCGTCGTGCCCTAAGGCCTCTTTTTTACTTTGTTTAATTAATCTACTGTAACCTCTCCTCATTTAGTTGTTTTTGTCTTCTTATTTCCTCCTGAACCCCTCAAGTCCAATAAGACCGGCACCAAATAAGGAGCATGGTATTGAATTCGGCTAGGGTAGCTCTATACCTATAAGTACATTGGCAGCTCCGCACAGCAGGCTGTTGGCCTCATCCAGAGCGATTCTATTCGGATTTCCTTCTTTAAAATTAGATCGATTTACCACCTTGCTGATGAAATCCCCCATCTGGCTACGTGCTGTTTTGTTGTTGCCTTTGTCAAGGGCCTGTTGGACATTATCAAGGTTACGGCTCAAGACCTTTATTGTCATGGAGCTTGTCTCCAGATTCTCGACTTCAATCTTCAGGTCAGAAATAGTCACCACTGTGGAAGAACAAACGGGCAGTGGGGATACCGTGAGTAGCATTTCGTCTAATGACGTAACTTGGCCGTCGCTGACTTCCAATGTAAGTGTATGCTCCCCAATGGAAAAATTGGGAACTAAGCTCAGATCAAGATAAGCTTCTCCATTCAATCCCACCTCCTCCCATGTGAAAAGCTCAGTTCCTTCTTCAAGCCACCTATAGGTCAAAAGATCATTGTCCGGATCAGTGGCTGTACCTTGAACGATTGTGAGATCTTGCTCTTTAATGGAGATAGTGAGGTTAGGCCCTGCATTGGCTGTAGGTTCTTTGTTAGATATAGTTTGTCCAGCACGCACTGGCCACACGTAGCCGTCGTAGGACTTATTGTAGTTGCCCACGTAACCGCTGCCCATATACACGATCCACGAGTAGCCCGTGGAATTTGCGTAGGTAGTGGATGACCAGTAGTAGTGGCGCTGAACATTCAGGAAGGGATGCCCTGCCGGCAAAGCAGGATTGTACCGAGAAAAATCGGTGAAGCTGTGACGTTCCTTTCTGTTTGGGAGCCTCCAGTCGTTATAGGTCCCTGTATACCCTTCGCACGTATAACTTCCAGGGTTGGCGTTGAAATCCACAACTTTATCCAGTGCCTCCTGCCACTTCTGCCAGTTCATAAACCCAAAGCAGTTCGCATCCTTCAACCACATCAAGCCTGTGAGATTGTCAGTAACCGTGTCGTCCCCGTTTTCTTTGAACCTCGGAGCGGGCCAAGCTACGCCCCTTTGCAAGTCACCGTCGTCACCGGTCGCATAGCTGGTGGTTTGACCTGTTTGCCAGATTTGTGCTGGAGGAGTGGTGGTTGCACGCACTGCCCACACGGAGTAGTAGCCAGACTTGTTGCGGTTGGTCACGAGGCCGCTGTGCAGAGATACGGCCCATGCGTAGTCCGAGTCGTTTTCGCCAGTAGTGGACGACCAGTAGTGGTCCCACCGAACATTCAAGAACCCTTGACCATTGAGCCAGGCAGCCGGATTGGGCTCTTCCGCATTGACGATACTTTCGAGTTCATTGACATTGGGCAGGACCCAATCGTCGTAGGTCGCTGTATACCCTCCCCCGTACGAATAATCCCCAGGGTTGGTATTGAAATCAGCAACCATATCTAGAGCATCCTGCCATGTCTTGATTCCGAAACACTCCCCGTCCTTCAGCCACATCAGCCCTGTGAGGTTATCCGTGACCGTGCCGTCCCCATTGTCAGTAAACCGGGGCTCAGGCCAAGTCACGCCAGCTTGAATCTCGCCATCCTCACCCGTTCCCTCGCAAGGGATCACATTTCCGGCGGCATCGTAGCAGGTGGTCTGTCCTGTCCTTGGAAGGTCAACCGTGCCTGCAAATGCTGGATTCCCACCCAGAAAAACAACGCATCCAATAATCAGCAATGCTGCCAGATAAAGCGAACCCGCGTTTTTTCTCATGGCAAAACCTCCAGTTTAAACCAACAGTTTGGTGTGGGGGCTATGGGAGGAAAACCTCCCCTTACCCGATTAGGCATTTATCTGCATAAATATTCATATGCTTCATTAATTTCTTTCATTTTTACCTCAGCTTCTTTTACAAAATCCTCACCCAAGTGATGCACTCTATCTGGATGAAATTTCATCACCAATCTTTTGTATTCGATTTTTATTTCGTTCATAGTTGCTTCGGAAGATAATCCCATCACATTCAAGTAATGCTCTTTGTTATTTTTTGTTGATTCATGTGTTTGCGATTTAAAGTGGTTGTATGCTTCACCCTTTATATCAAAAATACTTTCAGCCTCTAATAAAAGTAGCTCTTCCTCTGCGCTTAAAACTCCATCTGCTATAGCAATTGAAAATAATAAATCAAGAACTCCTATAAGTAGGTTTTTATCATCCCTGAACCGAGATGATAAACTTTCAGCAAAATATTCAAATGAGCTTGGCGAAGCCTTTGCACTGTTAAATATAGATACCGCTTCCGAAAAATCCTGTTCACCCAATTTCATGGTTTCGATTAAGAAACCTTTTGCTATTTCTACTTCTTTATGGCTTATATAGCCATCAGCTCCTGATAATTTTGCCATGAGTGATACTATATCCCTCAAGAAATATGATGACCGTTCTTCAGCTTCTTTTTGATGCCTATGGCTTTCAACATAAACAGATGGGTCTTGTGGATTTTGTAAAATAAAATCTATCAGCGTTAAAATTACATCTCTATCCAGATTAAGATCAATCTCTACCTTTGAGCTAAACATTCCTCCTTGTTTGATGGTGATGCGAAACGCTTCAATTTCCGCTCTTGATAGACTAAATGTCTTACCATTCGAAACAACTCTACCATCAGTATAGATGTAGCAATTGTCGTATGTAAATCCACCTGCCTGTTCTAACTGGCTAGTGTAAAATCCAAGTCTATTCTGAGAGGTTTCCCTGGCAATAAAGTTATAAGCTGTCACTATTTGGGGAATGACATACAAAGTTGATTTTTTTATATGGATTGGCTTTTTCCGGCCACGTATATATAGGCTTAGCCGAACATCCTGTGTATTTAAGAAATTTATAGTTTGTGATAACCAGTACCAGCCAATGTGCTCAATGTCGAAAAAATTACATCGTATATCTTTGTATTCAAGCTTATCTGGAAAAACTTTTAATTTTCCAATTTCTAATGGATTTTCCTCTGAAATTATGATTGGTTCTTTTTTCGATGACTGAATATTTCTTATATAATTGTAAACAGCTTTTGCGACTTTAGCGGTTGAGTTTGTTGCGGTTTTTATTTTTTCATGAATAGATTTTGCGTTATCATCACTATTATCTTTGATGGAATGCTTTTTTTCCTGTTTTCCTATAAATTTTTGTACAATTATACCACACTGGGGACATTCTCCTATTCCATTATATTTTGTTATTAATGGATCTTTGTCGTCTTTTGCTTCATATCCGCAATTAGGACAAAATGTTGAATGCATAATATAGTATCCTTTTATCAAAACTGCGACGGGCTTATTCTTGATGTACGCAGATTACCATTGGATACTCGATATAATGTGATGGTGTATCCAGAAATTTGATAGCCTGTATCTTTAAATGTAAAAGTTTTTTCAGCTTTACTGTAACTAGTATCTGGGCCGAAAAGATGCTTATAACCATACCACTTCTCGCCAGAAGCATACTTAATTTCATATGTTCCGAGAGGAACTTCAGTGGATACAGTGTTGCCGCCTCTAATGAATATTGTCATCGCTGTTTTCTGTGAATATGCTGATACAAGTTTTACGAGATAATTAGCTCCACGGGATGTTTGTATCTTAAGAGGGGCAATTTGCTCTCCATTAGTGTACATCTGAATCTCGCCATTATAAGGCATGGTTACTTCGGGGTAACTTGGGGCCGGGTGTGAACTTGAATAGTTATTTGCTGTTGTTCTTGTTGTCGTGCTGTTATTTGAGTCTTGAGCGATAACCCACCAAATGAAACCGCCTATGACTAGTAGCCATACCCAGCCAAAACTAAAACCATTGCCTTCTTTATTTTCATTCTCTGGTGGTGGCGGTGTGTATGGTTCATTGGGTGGTGGAGGTACTTTAACCGTTTTCTTTGGGACATCCAATTTAGTCCAGCACTTTGCACAAATTGCCTGGGAGCTATCTGAATCTCCGTGTATTCGGTTCTTTTGCCCACAGTTAGGGCAGCTGATTATTTTACTCACATCAATTTCCTAGCAGTTCCTCGCCATAAAAAGGTGACCCAAGCTTTAAATCATATTTGTCCTTAATGACTTCTTTGATAAGTTCAGAAAGTACATCATTTAAAGGATTCTCAAAATTGCCTATTTGTACCCGGACTTGTTGTTTTATTAGCTCAGATATATGCTCAAGCTCATGGTTGACCAAACCTGACTTTTTTCTCATCAAACTGCGATTTATAGAGGGAATTAACTCACCCTTATTCGGCTTAGGCTCGTCACTCATGTGTGTGTTCTTCCTCCGGTTATTTCAGCAAGCAAATCTCGTCCTTCATTTTCAGCCGCCTCGACTTTTGTTTTCAAAGGAATAAGGCCCGGCATTTGTTAGGGGCAGAATTCGGGGATATCCACAGGAGGTTTCATAATCGGGCCTGTTCTATTAATTTATCGGCAAGGTTTAACGATTATCTTAAAAAAATACTGGCCAGACCTTCAGATTTCCTTTAGGAGCGCACTAAATAGGGTCGTGGGAGAGCGTTCTTACTACACTGGAATCTTTGAT
>JAGGTI010000099.1 GCA_021163775.1 Candidatus Zixiibacteriota bacterium | reverse complement strand
CGAACCCGTCCGTTCTTCGCCTGGCTCATTACGGTCTGGGTTCGACCTACTTTTCATAGTATGAACATCCTGCAGATGTGGACATCTGCCGGGCACAAATAATAGTAGGTTGGAACCCCTTAGCGGTTCCGACACCCAGCAGATGTAGACATCTGCCGAGCACAAAATTGTCCATGTCAGGGGTTTGTCGGGCCTCAAGTGGGCCCGACCTACGGTTGCTATCTGGTATTCGGTCGATCAGTCGCCGGAATCAGCCGGTTCGCCTGATTTGTCGTTTTCTGGGGTCGAACCACCCTTACCTGTACCCTTGCCTTTGTCGGAAGTGAACTGATCCTTGAGTTTCGAGATCTTTTTTGCTATACCGGGGATAGTATCGACCAAACCTTCCCAAGAGCCTTTTTTAGCCGGGAGAAGCTTAATTCCGTCCTGATCGATGATAATAAACGCCGCTGGTTCAATTGATGCGCCGCCGCCACCACCACCACCAAATCCAGCCCGTTTCTTGTCATCTTCGCCTTGACCACCACCGGCACCGAACCCAACATTGATTTTAACAATCGGAATGACCGTTTTGTCGCCGATCGTTATCGGGTCGCCAACAATCGACTCGGAGCGGGCCATTTCCTTCAGTTCGCTCACCACTCCTTTGAGAATATCTACTACATTGTTATCAGCCATCCTTAGCTCCTTCTTTTGATCCTATCGCCAATTTAACTATTTTTATTACCGGTAACCGGGTTAGTAGCAACGTCGTCTGCCAGAAAAGCCGGTAGATCGGCCACGCAACCTTGAGATTAGCTGACCCGCTAAACGCTCTCCCACTCCAAACAGGGACATATTGCATCCGACCCAACGATGGCACCGCCCCTAACACCGCCTGATAGTAGCCGAAAAGCTGGCCGGTCAGATGGGGTTGTTCAAACCCGGCTTCAATTTCGGCCTCGGCCTGTTCGACAATCGCAGTTTGTAACAAACCAATCAAATACCTTCCGAGCGCTCTGAGACACTCAGGTACAATAGCGGCGATATCCCGTAATGACCGTGTTCGTTGTTTTGGTTTGGTCTTTTCGGGCTTGGTCTCATCCGATTCCATCGTTTCTAACCGAGTTTTGATAGTCTCAACAATCGAGATTGAGTGACCGAGTCGAAACTGTCTTAATTCGCGCCCGAACAGTCGTAACACTCCCCGCCGAGTACGGAAATCAAATTCCGGTCCAGTCCTACCAAGACCAAGAAACAGCAATCTTCGCTCGGAAGAAAACTCCAACCGGAGGCGCAGGCGCAATACCAGCAGGACTCCAATTAGCACGGCTATTGTGATTAGAGCGTAGGCCATTGTTATTACAGTATACTATCGGCTGATCGCAAAGTTACTCAAAATATATTGAGTCAGCCCAATATCGCCGATGGGCATAGCTTGGCCAGTGTACATTCGCCGCATTTTGGTCGCCGGGCGATACAGACCGCTCGGCCATGATCAATCATCAGGTGCGAGAAGATGATCCAGTCCGATGGCGGCACCAACTCAATCAAGTCACGCTCGATCTTGACCGCGTTTTTTTGTTTTGTCAAGCCGAGCAGGCCAGCTATTCGCCCAACATGAGTATCAACAACTATACCCTCAGCAATGCCATAACCAACACCAAGAATAACCGATGCCGTCTTACGTCCAACACCGGGCAACTTCGTCAATTCGGTGATTGAGCGCGGAATCCTGCTCTTGTATTCAGCGACCAACTGTTTAGCGGAGTTTTTGATAGCTTTGGCTTTGTTGACGTAGAATCCGGTCGCGAAAATATCCTGCTGGAGCGCTTCCATATCGGCCTCAGCGAACGCTTTCACACTACGATATTTCTTAAATAGTGCCGGGGTAACTCGGTTGACCCGTTCATCGGTACACTGAGCTGAGAGAATTGTAGCCACCAACAACTGGTGTGTGGTTTTGAAATCAAGCGAACATTTTGAGTCGGGGTAAGCGACTTTCAGCCGCTCGACTATCTGCTGTGTGCGGACTTTAATCTTAACAGCGACCTCAACCGGCATACCTACTCCGCACAGCCGAGGATAATAATCCGATCCACCCCGGCCAAATCTTTGATATACGAAAAGCTGGTGTAACGATCATCTGTTTCGGTTAGTTTGGCGACCCCCTCCACCTGCCCGAAGCCGATCTCGAACATGATCCGTCCGCCTAGAGCAAGATAATCGGGCGCCTCACGCACAACAACACGAATAGCATCCAGACCATCTTTACCGCCCAACATGGCGATTTTCGGATCTTCAAGCACTTCTTTCTGAAGAGTCGGGTAGTCATCATCACAGATGTACGGCGGGTTGGAGAGAATTAGGTCGAAGCGGTCATCGGTTGCCAGCGCCGAGAAGAAATCAGACTGGTGGAATTCAATGCGGTCAGCCACATCAATATCATGAGCGTTTTTCCTGGCCACATCGAGCGCTTCCCCTGAGATATCCAGGGCAACTACCGAGCAGTCTTTCAATTCGGCCGCTATCGTAACCGCGATCACCCCCGAACCGGTTCCAACATCGAGAATCCTTGGATGACTTATCCCCTGCGCCTGAGTGAATTTGATCGCCGCCTCGCACAAGCTTTCGGTTTCCGGGGTGGGGGCCATCACCGATGAGTTGACATAGAACTTGCGGCCGTAGAACCAGGATTCTTCGAGGATGAATTGCAACGGGTAACGCTGGACTCGTCGCGCTATGATTTCGTTGACACGCTCAATCGCTTTTTTATTGAGCAGTTCACTTCCGCGCATGTGCAGACCGAGCCGATCAATGTCAAGTACGTGGCAAAGAATCCACTCCATCTCGACCCGGGCACATTCAATCCCGGCATCTTCAAAGATCTTCGCTCGTTCACTAATGAAATGCGGCAGGTAAGGAACTTCTGCCATAGTAGTCTCCTCGGTACCGGTCAGCCGGCGGCCTTAACTCTCAGACGACCTAAAAGATAGAGTGCGGCCACAATTGCAATCCAAGTGTAGCAGAACGCATAAGTGAAAGTCGGCTCAAACTGGATTGAGTGAGGGATCAGGTAAATAAACAGCATCACCACAAACGAACCGAGTCCAATAACACCCAGTGTCTTGGGCGCAAACAAATCACGACCACGACCGTTCCTAAACGAACCCCAGGTTGACAGCGACGCAAAAACGAGATAGACAAACATCAATTGGGTTTTGTTGTCGGTGGCATCAGTACCAAACGGAACGCCTTCCCAGGTGACGCCAAAAGCATACCAGTTCATCGGAATACCGAACGGATAGCACCCGAAAAAACAGAGCACCATCGCCCAGAAAAGATACTTTGCCATCGGTTTCAAACCTTCGCCGGAACTTACCACTCGGAAAGCGTGGACGGTGGCCATCGCTACTGCAAAAACTGCCGAGAAAATGAAAAAAAGATGACATAGCAACACCAAGGTTGGTACGACACCTATGTAGCGAAGATAGAATGGTGATTCGTCCGATGTCTTGAATGTCGCCACCACCAGCCCGGTCGAATCCTGAACTTCAAAATAGTAGTAAAACCTATTGCTCTTTTCACCGGCAGTAATTTCGGTGTAATACAAACCCAAAGTGTCAGCAACGGGTTGCATCACAACAGCATCGAAATCTTCGACCTGATCAGCCGGTAGACTCCGGAATTGCGATGTGCGAAATACGACCTGCTTGCCTTCAAGCGGACCGAAAACACCAACGGTCACCCGGTCGGACTGGTACTCATTGATCTTGGGGACGGTGTTGATCTCGAAAGAATATTCACCGTCAGCGTGAGCCAAAAACTCGGTCTGACCGCACGAGTTGGTTCGGGCGGTATAGAGCATCGCAAGCGTGATAACAACCGCTATTGCTACACGTAGGATTTTCACTTCGACTCGCTGTTACCTTTGGGCTGAATCAGTTTGAGTCTTTCTTCCTGATCGTGTTGTCTCAACGGTCCGATAAGACAATCAACATCGCCAGCGAGAATTTCATTCAAACGATAAAGGGTCAGACTAATCCGATGATCGGTCACGCGCCCCTGTGGAAAATTGTAGGTACGAATCTTAGCTGAACGATCCCCTGAAGAGACCATCGAGCGTCGCTCGGCTTCAATTTTGGCATTTTGCTCCGACATAATTTTATCGTATAACCGTGCCCGCAATACTTTCATGGCTTTAGCCCGGTTCTTGATCTGTGACTTCTCGTCCTGACAGGAGACCACCAGTCCGGTCGAAAGGTGGGTTATGCGTACCGCCGAATCGGTAGTGTTGACCGACTGCCCACCCGGTCCGGATGAACGGTAGACATCGACTTTGATATCCTCGTCCTTGATCTCAACTTCGACTTCCTTGGCTTCGGCCAATACCGCAACCGTAATAGCCGAGGTGTGAATCCGTCCCTGTGACTCGGTAGCCGGAACCCGCTGTACCCGGTGGACACCCGACTCATACTTCATCATGCCGTACGCCGATTCCCCGTCGAGCGAAAAGATAATTTCCTTAAAAGCTCCGGGGATTGACTCATTGGAGTTGAAAATTTCCAGTTTCCAGCCATGTCGGTCGGCAAATCTCTGGTACATCCGAAAGATATCGGCCACGAATAAACCGGCTTCGTCGCCTCCGGTTCCGGCCCTGATTTCCACCACCGCCGCCTTGTCATCGTTGGGGTCCCGCGGGAGGAGTTTCAGCTTAAATTCCATTTCGGCCGCTTCCAACTCGGCCTCGCTCACCGCCAGTTCTTCGCGGGCCATTTCTACCAGTTCTTTGTCGCCACCTTCTTTAATAATCTCGTGGGCATCGTCAATACCAATCCGCAACCCGCGATATATTTTCCCCGCCGCCAGCACGATCTCAATGTGTCGCCGTTCACGGTTGAGTTCAATCAGCTTGGCGCGATCTTTCAGATTATCCGGATCCACAAGTTGTTGATCCAGTTCGTCCAGGCGAGCTTCAATTTTTTTGACTATTTCAAGCACAGGTCATCTTCTCTCAAGTTTTGAAAACTTACAAGAAACTACCACTGGTAGCAAGAGCAATGTGGGATAGCTAAGATAGTACGGTGCGTTTGCAGGTAAGCTTCGAATCGGTCACATCAAGGGCGGCCTCAAGCGCGACAAGGGCGACTTCAAGTTGGTCGGCCGATGGCTCCTGAGTGGTGATCTTCTGCAACCACAGACCGGGTTTAATCAGCACCCGGGTGATAGCGTTTTCACTGGTCCGGCCGGATAATTTGAGCAGTTCATACGATGAACCGGCAACCAGGGGGAGCAGGCTAAAATGCATACCAAACCGAATACCAAGAGTAGGAGCAGAGCCAATAACAACAGCATAAATTGAATCAGATATCGAGTAGATCAATATCGCCAACAGAGCAACGATCAAAATAAACGATGTGCCACATCTCGGATGGAATCGACTCTGGCTTAACGCATTATCAACGATCAGTTCATGGCCAAGTTCATAAGTGAAAATAGATTTGTGTTCGGCACCGTGATATTCGAAAACACGTCGAAACTCACCGTATAATGAAATCCCCCAGATATAACCCAGAAATAAGACTAACCGCACCGCTCCAGCCACCAGGTTGAATCCAACCGCCTTACTACTATAGCCAAACAGATTGGACATTCCTTCAGCTGCCGCCAGTGGCAAGTAGAAGAAAATACCTATTCCGGCCACCATCGCCAAAACAGCAGTGAAACCTAACAGGACATTATTCCGTTTCTTTTTCTCCGGAACATACTCACGCCCGTCTTTGGCGGCCTCTTCCTTCTCGACTTCTTCCATAGCGACTTCGGCTGAGAAATTCAGGGTGCGGATACCGATAATCATCATCTCCACAAAAGCGATAGCACCCCTCAGAATCGGGATGTTGAGCAGTTTGTTGCGTCGGGACAGGGGAAGGTATGGTTCGGTTTTGACCAGAACAGTACCATCAGGGATGCGTACCGCGGTCGCAATCTTGTCCTTGGAGCGCATCATCACGCCCTCAATCACCGCCTGGCCACCTACATTAAATTCCGACATATCTACCCTATTCAAGACCCACAAGACACTCTATGCTTTTCCAGTTACAGGAAAAGCAAAACCGCGAGCAGAACTCAATTTTCATAGCTCGCGGCTGACCGGAATTCGGCAACGGATAGTACCGTTATCTCGGAAGGTTCCGGTCTGTTCCTGATCCGACTATTTCTTTTTATCTGTCAGATTATATTTCCGGCGGAACCGTTCCACACGACCAGCGGTATCAATAAGCTTTTGCTTCCCAGTAAAGAACGGGTGACAGTTGGCACAAATTTCGACCGCAATCTCCTTACTTGTCGACCGACAGGGATAAGTAGCGCCACAAGCACAAGTGATAGTCAATTCGTGGTATTTCGGATGAATACCTGGTTTCATCGATCTAAGCCTCTATTTAAATTCGTTATCGTTCAGCAAACTAATGACAGGCCAACTGCTTAAACATCAACCTGTCAGCCTGACAATATATAGCATCGGTTTTTTTTCGCAAGAGGAAAGCGTAAACCGGCGAATTCAGGGTAATGTCTTATCCTACATATAATTAGAGCCATTACCGCTTCATCGACAGGACGGCTGACCAGTAATATTGTTGGTGAACCAGCGACTCTATCGTAAATCGCGACCCAAAAATCGCCTCCAGATCGGTGCGCTCGAAGTAATTCTTCAAAATCATATAGCTCTCACCGTTGCTAACATTCCGTTGTCTGTAGTTGTTTCCATGCTCATCGGTTTTCGATAAAACAGGTGATCTTTCAGCACTCGGGTTATTGTCGATCATCCAAATCCGGCCATCTCGTTTGAGCGGTTTTTCAATCACGTCAAACAATGCCGGGTAGGTTTGTCTCGGCTGATGCGAAAACCAGAATCCGAGCACCACAACATCGAAACAATTTTCGCCAAAGGAGTGTTCGAACATATCGGCATCGACAAACGATACCGAGCAGTTATAATCTTTTTTCCGCGCCTCGGTGAGCATCTCAGGAGCCATATCGGATGCCGTAATCGACAAGGCACTCCGGCTCATAATCTCGGTCCAGTAGCCGGTTCCACACGCCAACTCCAGCACAGTTTTTCCTTCAACGAAACGGACCAAAAAATCCGCCGCGATCTTGAGTTCTGCCTGGCAGATGGCATCTTTCCGATAATATATCTCCTCGTACTCGGGCGCACGATGGCGATAGTATTCTTC
>JAGGTI010000052.1 GCA_021163775.1 Candidatus Zixiibacteriota bacterium | reverse complement strand
CACCGACCTACAATAAAACGTCTGAGAAATGTCAATGTTGGAACCGCAAGGGGTTCCAACCTACTGAATAGCTGAAAATGAATTATTCAGCAAGCCCTACTTACTACGAGCTGTTTGATTGTCACTATCATTTTTCTTATTGTTGTTACCATCGGCAACCTTATGTCCAAAGCGATCGAGATCGATAGCCATCTGACGTAGTTTATCATCGACCTTCTTGAAGACCGAGTCAGCTGTAAAACCACCGCGCGGCAAACGACGCCCACCCGGCACCCCGGTCAAAACCTCCACACCTTCACTGATCGTCTTGACGGGATAGATATGAAATTTCCCAGCCTTAATCGCATCGATAACATCGGGCCGCAACAATAGATCCTGCACGTTCTGATGCGGTATCATCACACCCTGTTTCCCGGTCAGGCGACGGCTCTTGCAGACATCGAAATAGCCTTCGATCTTTTCGTTAACACCACCAATCGGCTGAATCTCACCCTTTTGGTTAACCGACCCGGTAACAGCGATCCCCTGCTTGATTGGCAAACCGGTCAGCGATGACATAATAGCGTAAACTTCGGTCGATGATGCCGAGTCGCCATCAACACCGGAATATGATTGTTCGAATGAAATCGAAGCTGACATCGCCAGCGGTTTGTCCTGAGCAAACAGGTATCTGAAATAGCCGGCCAGAATCGCAACCCCTTTGGTATGCAGTGGCCCAGACAGGTCTGCTTCACGTTCGATATTGATGATGCCACCCTTGCCCAGCGAAGTATTAGCTGTTATTCGCGAAGGACGACCAAACTGATAATCACCAACGCTCAAAACCGCCAGACCATTGATTTGCCCCACCGCTCGGCCGGAAGTGGAAACCAGGATCACACCCCTGTCGTACATCTCCTGCATCTTATCTTCAGCCAGATTAAGCCGCCGTCGCCGGTTGATCACCGCTTTTTCGACATCACGACGTGTGACAAGTTTTGCCCTACGGTATCGGGCACAAACCGTTGCTTCACGAATCACATCCGCTACCAACGTAAACCGTACGCTCAGTTCATCTCGATGACCGGACAATCGCCGGCCATGTTCCACTAACGCCTGCATCCCTGAAATGTCGAATGCCGCCAGGTTTTCATCATGGATCACACGGCTGATAAACTGGAAATAGTGATTGATGTTCTTCCGGTTGTAATCCATGACCGTGTCAAACTCAGCTTTGATCTTGAAAGTCTTTTTGAAATCGTCATCATAGTGCCATAGGATTCTGTACGTCTGGGCATCCCCAATCAACACAACCTTGACACTCAGTGGAATAGGTTCCGGCTTGATACCCGACCCAGCCATCATAGCAAGTGGATCGAAACCGGTGATTTCCAACTCACCGTTACGGATAGTCCGCTTCAGGAAAACCCACACCCCTGGCTCACTGAAAACATCGGTGGCGTTCATAACCAGATAACCGCCGCTAGCTCGCAGAAGTGAACCGGCAAAGATGCGGGTGAAATCGGTCCGCCAATAACCAAACCGATCAACCACACGCTCGATCGATCCAAACAGATTCTTGTAGGAAGGTGATTTTTCAATGACTATCGGCACCCGGTTGGCTTCAGAATTGTCCAGAATCAGGTTGACTGAAAACTCTTCAAACGGCTCCTGTTTACGATACGGCGGGGCGTCCTCTTCCCCCCGGCGCGGACGGGCTTCATTGAAGCGATCCAGATCATCAAGCAGACCGCTCTCAACTTCTTCAAGGTATACGATAACTTTGTCGAACGGATACCGTTTCTTGAGCAGATTGATCTTGTCGGAGATCAGGGGCGCAACCATTGAGTAGTTCAGTTTTTCCAGAGCATCTTCCAGCTTACCACTTATTTTTTTTGATTCCAAAGTCGTCGCATCAAATTCGCGACGCAACGAGTCCCACTTATGGCGCAGTTCATCTAGTCGGGCCAGAGTAAAATCACCAGCTTTAGTGGCCTGTTCAAGACTATCGATTGAAGTCGGTTCTTCATCAATAAGTGGTTGGATTTCGTTGCGCACTCCACCGGCACTCTGAATCTGTACCATAACAAAACCAGCTTCAGTGAGTTTCTCCTCAAATGTGCTGATAAGCTTCTTCTGACGGTTTTCAAACTCACGGATAACCCGGGTCTGCCGCTCTTTGAAATCCTCAGACATGAATATCTTCGGCACCACCTTGCGAAGCGAGTGAACAAGATACCCCATATCCTTCTTGAAGCGTCGACCTTCACCAGCGGCAAAGGTCAGAGTCAGTGGGTTGTCAACTTTTTTGAAATTGTTAACATAGCAGACGTCCTGAAGATGCGGATCGGCATGTTCTATCTGTTTGAGTAAGTGGCTGATCGTTGTTGTACGACCGGTACCAGGCAGACCGGTTACAAATATATTGTAACCCAGGCTCTCCACCTGAAGCCCCACTCTGATGGCATCAATCGCCCGCTGTTGTCCGATAATTCCCTCACACCGAGTAAAATCATCGGAACATTTGGCCTTCGGGGGCGAGTATGTGACATTGTAACTGAGATCCTTAACCGACAGCTCACGCATCGGCTTGTTTTTCTTTGATTTGGCTTGTGGCACTTTGTCTCCAATTCTGCACTTCAAATATGGCCCAAGTATAAAGTTGAGACCTTACAGTATAAAGATAAAAAGCCCTAAACCAACCGTGTGACAGGGTAAAGTAGCTTCCGGCAAGGATAAAGGCTGGCTAATAGCAAGGGATATCACGCTCCCGAGAGTTCGCAACCGCCACTAAGTGTGCCATATTGGCAGTGCGTGCGTTATTTGCTATTTCACTTTTTTCGCTAATCCATAAAAAAATGATACTATTGTACCAGCTACTAAGCTGTTAGATGTCATAGTATTACCTGAGGGCCTTAACGTAATATGTTGCGACACAACAGATTCAATTAACTTGACAGTGCTCGCGGAATGCGTATATAGAGGCCAATGCTACTTTTTAGCATTGCGCATTGAATTGGCGGTATCGTCTAGTGGTTAGGACAGATGGTTCTCAGCCATCAAGCCGGGGTTCAATTCCCCGTACCGCTACCAAACGTTATTGAAGGGCTAAGCGGACTTTCCCTGTGACCGTGAAGCTCTTCAATAATCAGTTTGGGTCTCTCCCCTCTCAAAACATCATAGTGATAAATTAGTTTAGCAACTTGCGGCAATCCCATTACCTCTATACGAAGCTTTCAAGCAGACTAAACGGAATCATCCAGAGTTTATTCCACAGCTTGCACGTCGACGAGATTTTTTCTACAATGCAATATTCAATTATGTGGAGTGATCGTTGATCGTGATGTTAAGAGAGTTGTTTCAGCCATCAAATCTGATGAGCCTGTCCCGAATACCTCTGGGATTCCTCGTTGTATTCTATCTTTGGCGGGGAGATCCAACTTCAACTGTGATTGCCGTGTTGTTGTTGATCCTGGCCGGAATCACCGATGGCCTTGATGGCTACCTGGCACGTCGATCGGGGAAGGTCACCGCGCTGGGTATTGCTTTGGATCCGATAGCCGACAAGGTTTTTGCACTTATTGTGACTATCGGTCTTATCCTTTTCCGTGAATTCCCTCTCTGGCTGGCGGCGATGGTCATCGGACGGGACCTGCTGATTCTTGGCTTCAGTCGGTTTCTGGCGCGAGGCCGTGACATCAGCCTGCCATCCAACCTGATCGGCAAGTGGGCATTTGCCTGGCTGGCGGTTCTGTTGGGTGCCTACGTTATTCGATTTGAAGGCAGTATCGCCTTGTTGACACCCCTGGTCGCGGTGTTGTTGATTGCGTCGGTGATCAGCTACGGCCGGGTATTTCTGATTATCAAAAGCGGCCGCATGCCTCAGCCATTTGCTGATCGAACGTTGTATCGAAGTATACGCTACAGCTTTCTGGCGGCCATGACAATAGCCCACGCGATCATGTTCTATCGCGAGTTTTTGAAGTAGGTCACGCCTACTTGGGGCGTGACACGGAGAGCGTCAGGCTGATGTTGGAACCATAGGGGTTCTGACCTACAAGAGGGCGACTGGTCTGAGAAGCAAATTAAAATAGAGTTGCCTGTCAGCACAGGAAAGGCGGACATAATCTGTTTCAGTCGTCCGTGGCAAGGTAAACCAGAGGATAATAAGCCCAACTGCTCCTTTGTCTTGGAGAGCAAGGGGTTTAGTATTGGCCTCGACTATGCCAAGGATCAAGGTCAAAGATACACACAGAACTTCCCCAACTGCAAGAAAGTCGTTCTGTCCAACGGATACTGCTACAAAGTCATTGAGAAACTGGATGACGGCGAATGGAAGCCGTCGGCCTATCTCAACATCTTATCGCCGAAGACCCGATACCCTCTTGATCCGGAGAATGTAGACGGTGCGCTGGAGGCACTCCGGCTTATGTTGCCATAGTACAGTTCGTAGTCCGGCAGATGTGGACATCTGCCGGGCACAAAAACGTGCACCATCCACAAAAAAGAAATTCTGTATCGACAACACCTAACGTACCAGGGCCATCTTGCGGGTGCTGGAGAACTCACCCATTTCCATCCGATAGAAATATATGCCACTGGCTACCGGTCGGTCATTCAGATCGGTTGCATCCCAATCCACCATGTGAGTACCGGCCGGAAGACTGCCATGCACCAGCGTCTTGATGAGCTGTCCCAGGACATTGTGAATCGTGATCGCAACCGATGCCGTAGTCGGCAGGTAGAACTCAATAGTCGTTTCCGGGTTGAATGGATTCGGAAAATTCTGAGCCAGGCGACAACTATCAGGCAGAATATCGGGTGAATCGGGGTCATCAACATCGGGCGGAGAGTGCACAACATTGAACGTGTAGATCAGGGACGCATCGGGGACGGTTTCAGTTCTTGCGCGCCAGTAGTACGTGGCTGAATCGGTGTCCGGCAAAACGACCGAGAGAGTATAAACACCATTACCAACAGTAGCACTCTCCAGAATATTTCCAAAACCAAGGTCCGTGGCCAACTCGAACCGTTCCACACCAGCCGATGGCCAGGTAAAGGTTGGCATAGCGGTCTGGATAAAATCACCCTGAATCGGACTGATCGGCGAAGAACCAGCCGGGTAGATTGGAAAAATGAATCCATCGAGGTCAGCCAGTTGATTATCAACGAGACGGAACTGCCGATTATCGACCTGATAGCTCAAGGAAAACGGTTCACCGGCGGGGAGATTCGGTCTTGGCCTGATCAACAGGTCGTACCGACCATTTTCGACCGTACCGCTGACGACCACCTCATCAATCACCGCATTAGTATCTAATTTACGAAGATGCATCTCACCGGAGGCAATCGAATTGACCACCCGACTCAGGCGGCCGCCGCTCGGTGCACGGAGTTCAACCGAAGCATTGTTAGAAACATGAACTTCCAGTTGAGCAGGGTTGACGCTTGAAGGATCCAAGGGGTTTACATAAACAAAATACCCCGAATTTATCACGGTACTCATATTGTAAGCGGCTACTATCAAATCGAGATCACCATCGAGATCGAAATCAACGGCATCAAGTTGTCGAGGGCTGATATCAGGAACCCGGTAGCGAAGTTCATTCGGGAATTCGCCGTGCCCGTCACCAAATATGATAGCCAAATATCTCTCAGCACCATTGATGTACGCGATATCCAGATAGCTGTCGCCGTTAAAATCACCTGGCCGATTGGCGAAAACCTGTCCACGTACACGCCGCACCAGTTTTGGCTCAAACGTACCATCACCATTTCCCAGGTAGATCATCAGTTCACTCTGGATACCACCTACCGATGGTGTCGCCAAACAAAGATCAAACAACCCATCGCCATTGAAATCCGAACCGTGATTGGTTACTTCGATATCGGTTGTTCCGAAGGTTTGCTCGTAATGTTCGCCACGATTATAGTTGCCCAAGCCATCGTTCAAATAAATATCAAGACCGGCCCTGGTACCGACCGCCAGATCATCCCAGCCATCAAGGTTGAGATCAGCACTGGTAACCGTCAACGCGGTATCATCAATAGCCACTAAAACGGGAGGTTCAAAACGCATCCCATCACCTTGACGAAAGATCTGCAGGTTGTCATAGCCAGTAACCACATAGTCAAGGCGGGCATCGCCATCATAGTCGGTCAAGACAGCGCTTCGGACTCCGGGTATCAATGTTGGTTGATCATCGTTCACAACAAAACCGCCATCGCCCTGACCGGCGTATACTCTCGGATGATTGAAGAAGCAGACTACCGCATCCAGGTGCGGATCGTCATTGAGATAGGCAACTACCAGCCCACGGGTGAATTGATCGTCAGTGACAATTGAGATAGCGTCCAACCGGCCATCGCTCAAAAAATCATACGAACCAAACGATGGACTGTAGGCACTCGGATGGGCAGACACGAGTAGCTCCGGGTAAGGGTCGTTGTCGAGATTGCCGTGAGCCAGTCCGGTAGCCTGTAAAACACCTCTGGTTTCGGTGCGGAATAGCGGCAACAAGTAATCTTCACTTGCCACGATCTGAATCTCAAAATCAATCAAAGATGTCAGTCCGGTCGAATCGGTGGCCGAGACAATAGCTTTCCAGATACCAACATCGTTATAACCAGGTCGCCAGGTAAATCGGCAGGGATCCCCAGAGTGAATTTCCGGTTTTGAAGACGGGACAATCGTAGAATCATCGGTACTGGCCAGTGAGTACAGTTCAACCACCAACGGAGCATCGGTGAATACTGAAACGCTTAGCTCGACAACGATCCGATCCCTCGTCGTCGCCACGATCGGCAACTCGGTCAATACTTCTATCTCAGGCGGGCGATTGGGCTGGACTACATCCAGATCCAATGGTTCATAGTACGGCAGGTACTCGGACGCCTCGCCGGACGGATGATAACCCGGATGAGTGAAATCGATTCCTCCGAGCAACGTATCAATAGTGACTGTTCCAAGTTTCAGCCCCGTGAAATACAGTTCCATAACTGGTCCATCACCGGGCGGAAGAGAATTGCCGATCCCCATAAGGCAGGCAATAATCAGTGAATCGGGTGACATGCTGTCACCAAACTTGGGCGTGACAATCCTCACTGGCTCAACTGACGGGTCAGCCAAACGCCCCACATATCTGACCGAATCGTAGGCAAGCAGAGACGAATCACTGCTGGTGAACAACAGGTATGCGTCCCAACTTACGATAGCCGAGTCATTGTATATTGATATGACAAGCGGCTCGGACATCCCAACACCAATCGGGCCAGCTTCAAAGCGAAGCGTATCCGTTTCACCAGGATCATGCGCCAGAACCTGTGCGGGCAGAACTATTAATATTGTCGCAATCAGTATTTTATAACAGTGATTCATCCACCCTCCTGGTGGAAAGCTACAGCTACCCGAAGACGAAATTTTCCTGTTGGATGCTCAAAGAAACACCACCTCAAATCAAAT
>JAGGTI010000056.1 GCA_021163775.1 Candidatus Zixiibacteriota bacterium | reverse complement strand
TACTCAAAATAATTTAATTAAATCAAGAAACGGAGGTTCTCCGACAGACTGCTAGACTCAAGGAGACTCTATTGTGACTAGTGACCATTGGGTGCCAGAGACAGAACTGCTGTTCAAGACCGCGTGCGGCCATTATGATAACGCCGATTATGAGAAAGCGGCAACTTTGTTCGCGCGTCTGCTGGCGGAGGACGCTGGAGTCTACGGAAGCCAGGATACGGAACTTTGGTTGGCCGCATGCTATGTCGAGCAATGGCAATGGGCCAGAGCCTCTATGCTTCTTGAAAGGTTAATTGAACAGTTTCACGAGAGAGAGGAACCGATCTCTTATGCTCAGGCAGTTAGTTTGGCAGGCCGCTGCAAGCTGCAAACAGGTTCTTTCCAGGACGCTGAGCGATTGTTGGCGGAATTTGAGGGATATGCTCATATCTTGCTTCAGAATGATCAGACCTGGATGCTGTATGAGGGGCGCGTTGATCGTGCGCGGGTGCAGGTGGCTCTGGGTAAATCGGAAGAGGCACTGAAGACCTTTGATTTGGCTGAGAGTGGTGTACCTGCGAGTGCCATGTTACCTGTCACCAAGACGATACTGGATTACGAAAGGGCACGAGCGCTACACTATCTCGGCGATCATCAGCGTGCGATTCAGATACTAGAAACAATTGACCCGCACCTATTTCACGATTTGTCTAGACGTGAATTTTGGCTTCTTCTCGTTCGCTGCCAAGAGTGGATAAAGGAGCATGAAAAGGCTTTGACAGCGTTCAAAACACTGGAAGCTCTCGGAATACCGGACTCCTTGAAAGCCGAGGCGCATCACTGGGCTGGTAGGGCATGCTATTATCTGGGACAGGGATCGGAGTCGTTGCGACATTTCCAGGAATCAACCAAGTGTCCATCCGATATACACTGGCTCGCGGAGAGTAACGTCGGCTACTTGGAGCAACTGAAAATGGCGGGATACGAGTGAACCCGGTAGCCCACAGCTTGCTGTGGGTTCGGTGGGAGAATAAATAATGCCGAAATTGCGTCATTATGATAACGAAGGTACCGCTCGATTCGTCACCTTCGGCTGCTACCGTAACATACCCGGCCTGACCCATGATCTGGCTAAACGTCTGTTCCTTGAAGAACTCGACCGTACCCGCGAGAAGCACGGTTTCAGACTACTGGCCTACGTCGTCATGCCCGAGCATGTGCATCTGGTATTACATCCTCCTGACGGTATGCCTTTGGGCCTGGTCGTGCGAGAGATGAAATCGTGTTCTGCTCGACGGTATTTTGCACGAGAGCGAAACGGACGTACCGGTGAAAAGCGCGTATTCTGGCAGAAACGATGTTACGATCACAATTGCCGGACGCCTGAGACGACAATAGAGAAGATTCGCTATTGTCACAACAATCCTGTGCAACGGGGTTTGGTGTCGGAACCGGGCGACTGGATTTGGTCGAGTTACAATTGCTATCATGGTGTTGAGGACGTACCTTTGATGGTAGATAAGTATGAAATGTGAGGTCGAGTGCAAAGATGAGAAGACCCCACAGCAAGCTGTGGGCTACCCGACTTCATGATGCCTGTAGAATAGTGAAGCCAAATCCGGAGAAAAAGGAAAAAAGGCCAACGTCGGAACAGTAACCCGGCCACCAAGCCACCGTGTGTTTTTGGTCTACCAATTGTTGTGAGAAAGGAGCGGTTCATAATATCTGAAGAACAATACGAACAGGCGCTAAAACTCTACGCAGAAAGGCGGTGGGACGAAGCCCGCGCTCTTTTCGTAGAGCTCTGTAGTACCGAAAAGGACAACGGCCAGTACATTCGTTTGCTCCGCTGGATATCAACCTGTTATGCGTGGCTTGGCAACTTCGAGGAATCGCAAGAGTATGCAAGGAGAGCTTATAAAGAGTGCGACGATGCAGTCATGGCGATGTTCTATGAGGAACGTTATCTTTACTCAAATGGCAACTACGATTCTGGCCTTAGAATATGCCTCAAGTTGCTGCAACACCGGGATCGCTTCGATCCTGGCATAGTGGAACTGTCGTGTGGTCTGAATTGCGAGTTCTTGGGTCGGTACGACGACGCGGGGTTGTATTTCGCTGAAGCATATGCCTCTCTTGATAAGAATATTTATCCGGGTGACTGGGCCAGGCTTCTGAACGAGTACGCCTATGTCTTTTACAAACTGGACAGGATGGAGGACTCTTTGAGGATGTTCGAAGAGTCCGATGCATTCCCTTATCAGCTATCGCCGTCCGCCGTTGCCACTAGTTTGTATCTCAGATCCGGTATTCTGAGGAGGTTCGATAGGCCGGAAGAGGCTCTCGAAATGGCAAGAAGAGCACTGGCGCTAGAGGACGAAGACGACTATCGGCTAGAGGTTGCCAAGCTTCTTGTCAAGCTGGGCGATTTCAAAGCGGCCATCGAAGTGCTCGATCCCATTTCGCCTCCTCTGTCGGACACATGGTCTGAGTTCGAGTACTATGAGACTGTGGCGACAGCTTGCTTTCAGTTAGGTGAGTTTGGCCAGGCTGTCGGATTTCTCAAAGAGGTAATGGCATCAGGACATGCACGAGAGGTCAAAGAGCTGTCTATTTACGGGTACAAGCGTATGCTGGCGATTTCCCTGTTTGAAGTGGGTGAAAAGGAGGAATCGTGCCAGCTGTTGCGAGAATTGATGGATGATCCTCTCGCTAGTTCAGAGCACCAGACCGAGTATACGGAATATATCTCCCAAATCGTCGGGTAGCCCACTCTCTGGGACAATGGACGAATTTGATTGCTGGATTAACGAGCATGCAGGGTGGCCCAACCGGTAGCCCACAGCTTGCTGTGGGTTCGGTGGGAGAATAAATAATGCCGAAATTGCGTCATTATGATAACGAAGGTACCGCTCGATTCGTCACCTTCGGCTGCTACCGTAACATACCCGGCCTGACCCATGATCTGGCTAAACGTCTGTTCCTTGAAGAACTCGACCGTACCCGCGAGAAGCACGGTTTCAGACTACTGGCCTACGTCGTCATGCCCGAGCATGTGCATCTGGTATTACATCCTCCTGACGGTATGCCTTTGGGCCTGGTCGTGCGAGAGATGAAATCGTGTTCTGCTCGACGGTATTTTGCACGAGAGCGAAACGGACGTACCGGTGAAAAGCGCGTATTCTGGCAGAAACGATGTTACGATCACAATTGCCGGACGCCTGAGACGACAATAGAGAAGATTCGCTATTGTCACAACAATCCTGTGCAACGGGGTTTGGTGTCGGAACCGGGCGACTGGATTTGGTCGAGTTACAATTGCTATCATGGTGTTGAGGACGTACCTTTGATGGTAGATAAGTATGAAATGTGAGGTCGAGTGCAGAGATGAGAAGAACCCACAGCAAGCTGTGGGCTACCCAGCTGAAGGTGTTGGAGCGTTCCCACAGATTCAATTGTGGCTTATGGGCTTGTAGAAATGGACGAAATCAGAAGAGGTATTAGAGTATGTTGGACAAAGAAGTAAGGATAGTAGATCCAAGGGTCATTTCCAGGGACAATTCTGACCTTGATCCAACGGAGAGAGTTGCTGTCGAACGCAGTCAATTGATAATCAGCGCGCACGAGTCGAGCTTGGCTGATTCACAGCCGGTTCTTCTTGCAGCCTTGTTAGCGCGTTTTGTGTCGGACTGTCTGTTCTATACTTATCTTCCGATCAATAAGCGTAAGCAGAAAATACTCAACTGCTTTTCGCCCGACATAGCAATCGGATTTCACTCTGGAATCCTGTACCACAGCGAGTTGGCGGTAACGAGGGTGACGCAGTGCTACGAGCAATTCCACCCCGTTGGCATTGGTTTCGAGTGGTTGATCGGTGCATTTCCAATTTCATCACTTGAACATGTGAGGAAAAGTTTAAGTCAGGGCGCACTCGCCGATATGAACTCTGATGTTTTGAGAGAATACATTGAGTTCGGGGTGTACTTTAACGACGAGCGTGGTTGGATTAGTATTCACTGCAATCGAGAGGACCTATACGACGACTTCATAGAATTCGCGAGCACTATCGGAAGAGATTAAGCTAGTTCAACCGGTAGCCCACAGCTTGCTGTGGGTTCGGTGGTAGAATAACCAATGCCGAAATTGCGTCACTATGATAACGAAGGTACCGCTCGATTCGTCACCTTTGGTTTGTGGGCGGCAGACGCCCTCGTCTGCCCCAGATCCCCGTGGCGCACGAGGGCGTACACCACGTACAAAACGCATGTCGATGTCAGGCCCCGAGTCGGCCTGACCTACTTGACTGTTGACCTGAGAGAAAGCGAGGTCTATATTCGAACTTTCTAAGAGGAAAGGATCGAATGTGTCCGAAGTTTTTGTCCAGCCCAAAGTTACCCCGGGAATGGTCACCCAGCACGGGATCAACAAAGAAGAATACGTCAAAATCAAAGAAATCCTTGGCCGTGAGCCGAATTTCACCGAATTAGGCATATTCTCTGTCATGTGGTCGGAGCATTGCAGTTACAAAAACTCAATCGCCCTGCTTAAGACTCTCCCCCGCGATGGCGACGCGCTTTTGGCCAAGGCGGGCGAAGAAAACGCCGGGGCGGTTGATATCGGCGATGGTATGGCGGTGGTATTCAAAATCGAATCGCACAACCACCCATCGGCAATCGAACCGTACCAGGGCGCCGCAACCGGCGTGGGCGGGATTTTGCGCGATATTTTCACTATGGGCGCGCGGCCGATAGCCTCGCTCGACTCGCTTCATTTTGGATCACCGGACAACCCGCATGTGCGCTACTTAGTCGATGGCGTCGTGCGCGGGGTGGGCGACTACGGCAACTCGTTCGGCGTGCCGACCGTGGCCGGTGAGATGATTTTCCAGGACGCCTATACCACCAACCCGCTGATCAACGTCATGGCGGTCGGGGTGGTCAAATCGGACGGGATAGCTTCAGCGGTAGCCGAAGGAGTCGGTAATCCGATCATGGTAGTCGGCTCCAAGACCGGCCGCGATGGAATCCACGGCGCGACATTTGCCTCCGAAGAATTAACCGAAGAATCACAGAAAAAACGCCCGTCGGTGCAGATTGGCGACCCATTCACCGAGAAGCTACTACTGGAAGCAACGCTTGAGATAATCGAGCAGGACCTGATTATCGGCATTCAGGACATGGGCGCGGCGGGAATCACCTGTTCATCAACCGAGATGTCAGCCAAAGGCGAATCTGGGATCGCTCTTGATATCGATAAAGTTCCGGTCCGCGAACCGCACATGACACCATACGAGATTCTACTCTCGGAATCCCAGGAGCGGATGCTGGTCTGTGTAAAGAAAGGCCGAGAATCCGATGTTACCGCTGTCTTCGACAAGTGGGGACTGGATTCGACGATTATTGGCAAAGTCACCGACGACGGTTTGTTTACCGTTAAACTGAACGGCGAAGTTGTCTCGCAGATACCATCCGATGTCTTGGTGCTCGGCGGCGGCGCGCCGGTGTACCATCGTGAGAGCAAACGACCAGACTCGCTGGACGAACTGAACCAGATTGATCTTAACAAATACTCGACCGACCGCAACTGGAACGAAACCCTGCTGACCATGATGGCGGCGCCGAACATCTGCCACAAAGGCTGGGTGTTCGACCAGTACGATTCGATGGTGCGCACCAACACAGTAGTCGGCCCCGGCTCCGATGCCGCTGTCCTGCGATTGCGCAAAACGAACAAGTCGTTGGCAATTGTCAACGACTGCAACGGGCGATACTGCTACCTCAACCCGCGGCTGGGCGCACAGAGCGCAGTCGCCGAGGCGGCCCGGAATATCGTCTGTTCGGGCGGCCAACCGCTGGCGATTACGAATTGTCTCAATTTCGGCAACCCGTACAAACCGGAAATCTACTATGGTTTCACAGAAGCAGTTGCCGGTATGGGCGAAGCCTGCCTCGTGTTTGATACGCCGGTCACCGGTGGCAATGTGTCATTCTACAACGAAGATCCCGAACGCGCGGTCTACCCAACACCGACAATCGGCATGGTCGGACTGGTGGAACAACTTGAGCATATTACCACACAATGGTTCCGAAACGAAGGCGATACTATCATGCTCCTGGGTGTCACTCGCGACGAAATAGGAGCATCGGAATACCTGAGCGTCATTCACAACGAAACCCGTGGCCCGGTGCCGGAGCTTGATCTTAATTTCGAAAAACAATTACAAGCCGCACTGTTAGGTGCCATCAAATCCGGCTGGGTGAATTCGGCGCATGACACCAGCGATGGCGGTCTGGCGGTCGCCCTGGCGGAATGTTGTATTTCTGATCGTGAACACCAGATTGGCGCGACGATCGACTTCAAGAGCGATATCCGACCTGACTGTCTGCTATTCGGTGAATCACAGTCACGGATCATCGTCAGTTGCGCACCGAAGATGGCGGCGGCGATTGCTGAAATATGTTCAAGACTAAGCGTACCAACAGCAGTGATAGGCAAAGTCGGCGACAACCGGCTAACGATTGGTAAACTGGTTGATCTGCCAATCGACGAACTATCCGACACCTGGTACAACGCCCTGCCACGCATGATGCAGGAAGTTAAACATAACTAAGACCGGCCACTGATCGTTCTTTTGGTTCCTATTTTGGAAACCGGTATGGCACTGTATATTTTTTCCGATGCTCATCTGGGTAGCGGCACAGAAGACTTGGAAACGCACAAAGTCGCGAAGATCGCTGAGCTGTTTGAACGTGTCAAACAGGACGGCGACCGGCTTGTGATCTTAGGCGATTTGTTTGACTTCTGGTTTGAGTATAAGCATGCAATACCAAAAGAACATGCCGATGTCCTCCTCATGTTACGTGGCCTGGTGCAATCCGGTGTCGCGGTTGACTATGTTTCCGGTAACCATGATTTCTGGATGGACGACTACTTTGAGATGCAGATCGGCGTTATGCTCCATCGCGATTCGCTGGATATGGAATATGGCGGCAAGCGATTGTACCTGACCCATGGCGATGGATTAGCCAAAGCCGACCGGGGTTATCGATTCCTCAAGAGAGTTCTCCGCAACCGGTTCAATATCTGGCTCTATCGCAAACTGCCACCCGACTGGGCGATTCCGCTGGCCAAATGGGTTTCGGGGTCATCGCGGGATTATACTTCGAAACGCGATCACACTTTCGCGCCCGACTATGAACAATACGCCGCACAGAAACTGATGGATGATTATGATATCGTGGTTATCGGACATTTGCATATTCCTGTCCTGACCGAACTTGATGGTGGCACGTATGTAAACAGCGGCGATTTTATCAATCATTTCAGTTATGTGAAGCTGGACGACACGGGCGTGCGGTTGGAGTATTTGGAAACTTAGTAGGTCGGCGTTCCGACGGTCGCTTCGGCGACCGAAGCAACCCGACATCCGGCAGATGTGGACATCTGCCGGACACAAGACAGAACCGGTGCCCCGACGCTTGCGTCGGGTTGATACGTAGATTCTTGTCATC
>JAGGTI010000001.1 GCA_021163775.1 Candidatus Zixiibacteriota bacterium | reverse complement strand
GTTCATGACTATGCCCGAAGCGAGCGAGGACGCCATCGACGAGAAGTTCTAACTCGTCCGCCTCGTAGATAGTTTTCCCTTAACAGCATTGTAGGTTGGAACCCCTTGCGGTTCCGACATTGTAAATCTCTTGTGCTGTCACCCGACGCCACTCAAACCTCGAATGAAACTCTTTTCTCAAGAACACTATTATATATTTGGTGAAACGCGAGTGGACATGGGCCCTCCGCCTGCGCGGAGAGTGACGGAGAAAGGCGGAGGTGACGGAAAAAGAAGAAGCATAGTAGGTTGGAACCCATCGCGGTTCCGACATTGTAAAAGTTACTTCGTCAAGTCATTGGTATCGCGTGGTTTTAACTTGACCCAACCGTCATCTATTTGCTTCTGTTTTTACAGCGTTCAGTTTGAATATCTCCGTTCCTCACTGGTATTTAATATGAACACCTGAACGCTTGATGAACAAGTTGTTTTTAGCCAAAGGAGTTCCGATGGAAACCCTGTTTTGGATATGGCTGGCGATAGCCGGAGCGTTTTTGATAGTCGAACTGATGACGCCCACAATGATATTCATTTGCTTTGTAGTCGGGGCCGTCGCGGCCGCGATAATTGCGCAGGTCTGGCCCGATGCTTACTACTGGCAGACGGCGAGTTTTGCGGTGCTGTCAACCGGGCTGATACCGTTCACGCGACGGTTCGCTAAAAAAATATCGAAACCGGCGCCGGAGCTATCCAATATCGATCGGATGATCGACCAGACGGCACTGGTCATTGAACCGATTGATCCTGATCTCGGTGGTAAAGTGAAATTCGAGGGTGAAGTGTGGATAGCTAAAGCCAATGTGGCTGTTGAGGCTAACACTAAAGTGAAAATTATAGCTGTGTCCGGTACCAAAGTCATTGTTGAACCGCTTGACTAAACGGAAACAGAAAGGAGATAGTTATGTCTGAAGTTGGCATTCTGATACTAGTGCTGGTGGCCCTCGCGTTTATCCTGGGCGGTATGTCGGTCAGGATCGTGCGACCGTTTGAAAAGGGTCTGGTGGAGCGGCTGGGTAAATTCCAGCGCGTGCTGGATCCCGGTCTTAACCTGATCATGCCGTTCTTTGATACTATGCAGAAAGTCGATATGCGTGAAGTGGTGGTCGATGTCCCGGCGCAGTTGGTGATCACCCGCGACAATGTTGGCGTCGAAGTTGATGCGATCATCTATGTTCAGGTGACTGACCCATTTCGTACGAAGTATGAGATCAACAACTATGTCTATGCTTCGACCAAACTGGCCCAGACCAATCTGCGTAATGTGATTGGCGAGATGGACCTGGATTCATGTCTGTCTTCGCGCGATGATGTCAACGCGCAGTTGCGGGATGTTCTTGACGCCGCCACCGATAAGTGGGGAGTCAAAGTCAACCGGGTCGAGATGCAGAGGATTGACCCCCCGGCTGATATCACCGACGCTATGAGTCGGCAGATGAAGGCCGAACGTGATAAACGAGCGACGATTCTCGAAGCTGAAGCGGAACGTCAGGCTGAGATTACCAGGGCCGAAGGTAACAAGATGGCGCAAATTCTCGAGGCCGAGGGTGCCGCTGAAGCGGTCAAGAAAAGGGCTGACGCCGAGCGGTATCGTCAGATTGCGGTGGCTGAAGGTGAAGCTAAAGCGATCGGCAATGTCTTCAGCGCGATTCACGAAGGCAAACCGAACGATAAGCTGATCACGTTGAAGTATCTTGAGATGTTACCGGAGTTGGCTAAGGGCGACGCCAACAAAATCTTCCTGCCGTATGAAGCGAGCGGGATTATCTCGGCGCTGGCGGCGATGGTCGAAGGAATCAAGACCGACTCACCGAAGAAGACCGAGCCGCAACCGATCGTCGCCGAAAGTTAACGAGTTATGATGTGGGCGGTAGACGTCCAGAGCATCATAGGGCGGTTTCGTTTTCGGATCCGCCCTTTTTAATTGGGGTAGCATAAAGTGTCCGGCAGATGTCCACATTGTCCAAACAAAGTGTCCGGCAGATGTCCACATTGCCAAAACAAAGTGTCCGGCAGATGTCCACATCTGCCGTTGTCAGGTTGCAAGCAACCTGACAAGTGTCGATGTCAATCCTGTCATTATTCCTCCACCAAAAGGTGATTCTTTCAATGATAACTGCCGATAAAGAATACATTGATATGTGGGACAATTATATAACAGAGCATAGTATTATATCATGGAGGTAACGTCGGATGTTTCTATCAAGTTCAAAAACAATTATCATCGCGATTTTCACTTTTGCGCTCCTGGCTGGTCCAGCTACGCTGGCTGGCGACTATGATATCACTTACCTGAACAGTCTCCTCTGGTCCGATGCTAACGCGGTTACTGCCTCGGGTAACTACGCCTATGCCACTACCGGATATGGGGTGATCACGATCGACATCAGCGACACGACGTCACCTGGCTGGCTATCTGATCTCGATCTCAACGGCGGTAAAGCGACCAGCATCACGATTGATGGTTCTTACGTTTTTGTCGCTAACGGCCCCAGAGGAATAGCGATCGTCGATATCTCAAGCTCCCCGGTATTGGCTCTTACTGCCGAACTCGGCGACATCGGGAATGTGGTCGATGTGGCGATAAGCGGCAACTATGCCTATCTCGCTTCAACTGATTCCGGCATGGTGGTGGTCGATATTACCGATCGTGGCAATCCATCCGTGGTTACCTGCTTTACCGATAGTGCCGGCTTCGATTTTATCAGTGTTGAAGATACGGTCGTGGCGGTTGGCCGCCTGAGTTTTGTCATGCTCTTGAATATTGTCGATCCAGCTACACCAACGGCAGTCTCTACTATTTCATCATTCTTGGGTGATCCAAAAGGCTTGTTTATCCATAACGACGCTGTCTACGTGGCTGATTATAATGAACTCATATCGTACGATATTACCGATCTTGCCAATCCGACTCTCGCGGACTACACTGATTTCAGTGGGTCTATTACCACGGTGACCGGACTTGGTGATTATGCTTTAGTTGTCACCTATATGGATTCCTATATAGTCAACATCACAAATCCACTATCGTTGAGTGAAGACGCCGATTTTGGTCTCGTGGCCTACGAAGGTAAGATCACTGCTGTTGGTAACCTGGCTTTCATGGCTGACGCGGATGGCGTCCAGTTCGTAGATGTTACCGACCCTCTGAACCCAAGTATTATTTCATCCTTAGAGATGGAGTATGGCTATTATCGGGGCGAACATTCGGGGAATTATCTGATTGTAGCTGCCAATTCAGATGGATTCAAGGTGATTGATGTTACCGACCCTGCTCTACCGACAATAACTATCGAGCTTGATTCCAACTACTATGTTAACAGTACAACTCGTGTCGATACTGTTTTGTTAGTCGCTCACTCCAATGGCATGAAAATCTTAGACTTCACTGATCCAGCCAACCCGGTTGAGATCGGTGATATCACCACTTCCGGTTACACTCGCAGCTTAGCGGTTGTCGGAAATTATGTTTATGCGGTGAATGCCAGCAGGCTGATTGTTTTTGATATCACCGACCGCACTGCCCCCGTCGAAATCGGCTCGTGGACAGACAGTTGGTTTGGTGCTGAAGAAGTGTTGGTTGATGGCAACTATGTCTACATCGCTAACGGAGCCAACCGAGGGTTTGATATTGTTGATGTCTCTGATCCGGCTAATCCTGCCGGACTAGGAACCATAAATCCGCCCGGAAGTTCAGGTCGCCTTGACAAGTCTGGTGATTATGTATTCCTGGCAGGTGGCTACAGCGGCTTACAAATAATCGATGTTTCTAACCCCCTCTCTCCAAGTATTGATAACACCTGGGACGAAGACTACACTGTCGTTGATGTGACTATAGTAGACACTATCGCTTATGTTGCGACCTACGATGCTGGACTGCATCTGTTGAATATTGCCGATCCTACGAATCCGGTTGAGGTCGGCAGTTATGTGACCCCGAGTGAAGCACGGATGGTGCTTATTGATGGCGACTATGTGTATATGGTTGAACATGGCGGGGTCTGTATCCTTGAAGTTGTTGCTTCTCCGATGGGGGTCGATGATCTGTTAGCCGATCTCTTACCAGACCAGATTACTCTTCACCAGAATTATCCAAACCCATTTAACCCATCGACAACAATTGAGTACAATCTGTCGGTACGTAGCGAAGTAACAATTAGTATCTTCAACTGTCTCGGACAGAAAGTCAAGACTTTCTGTGGCGGTGTCAAGTCCGCTGGCGACTACCAACTTGAGTGGGACGGTCGCACTGATCAAGGTGCGCAACTAGCGACAGGAGTTTACTTCTATCGTCTGCGGGCCGGCGATCAAGTCGAATCAAAAAAGATGTTACTACTTAAGTAGCAACAGAGATAAGATAACTTAGCAATGGTCCCGATTGATATTTCGATCGGGACCATTTTTCATTCAGTTAAAACCAGTAGGTTGGAACCCCTTGCGGTTCCGACATTGTAAATTTCTTATCTCAAGAACAATATTATATCTTTGGTGGGACGCGGGTGAACGTAGGCATCCGCCTGCGCGGATGTAACGGAAAAAGTCGGGCCTCAAGTGGGCCCGACCTACAAGCCACAGACTTACTGATTGTTATCCGTCAATGCCCGGTCGCGTACTTCTTCAGCAAACCGATGACATAGTCAATATCAGCTTCGGTGTGATCGGCGCAGACCTGGAACCGAATCTCTTCAGAACCTTTCGGAACCACCGGGAAATTCAAACCGGTCGCCACCACTCCGTTGTCTTTTAGAAACTGAACCAACTCGGCGGTCTTCGGAGTATCGCGTACCATCAACGGCACTACCGGATGGGGGCCTTCAATTGTCTCAAACCCGTTCGTCTTCAAACCATCTTCAAACTTCTTAGTCATCGCACCCAAGTGCTTCAACAACTTCAAGCCTTCATCTGACTCGAGAATCTCAATCGCTTTATGCGATGCCATCGCCTCCGACACCGTGATCGGGTTAGAATAAATATACATTGGTGCCGTCTCGCGCAGGTACTCGACCACCGTCGCCGATGCCACAACAAATCCGCCATTGACCCCAAACGCCTTGCCGAGCGTTCCAATTAGAATATCAACATTCGCGTTTGTGTACTCTTCGGTTCCTTTACCCGTTGCGCCGAATGCACCGATACCGTGCGAGTCATCAACAACCGTGATCACACCCTCAGAGAACTGGTCTTCATATTTCTTACAGATCGCCACCAACTCGTTGAGTGGGGCATGGTCGCCGCGCATACTGAAAATACCATCAGTGACTACCAGCGCACGTTTACCTTTGCCGATCGCATCTTTCAGTTTCGCTTCAGCATCGGCCATATCGTTGTGTTTGTAAATAAACTTACCGGCTGGACGTGACAACCGCATCGCCTGAATAATGCAATTGTGGTTCAGTTCATCACTGACATAAACCGTTTCAGGAGTGCAGAGCGGCACCAGCACACCTAAACTGGTGACATACGCCGACGAAAAAATCATCGCCGCTTCCCGACCCATAAACTCCGCCAGTTTTTTCTCAAGCGCAAGGTGTGGCGCGTGAGTACCGGAGATAAACCGCACCGCTCCCGGCCCAACCCCGAACTTCCGGGCGCCTTCTTCCTCGGCGGCAATCATATCAGCCCGTTGCGACAGACCCAGGTACGAGTTGGCGTTCATCTTGATGAACTCCTGCTTACCGTGACCTTCGATAAAATACCTCGGACCATTGGCGCCCTCGGCCGGCTTGACTCCGGTAACCACCATCTCGGCACCCTTGGCCGTGCCTTTTGCCTTCAGGTCGTTGAGGTTTACCGTCAACGCCTTGTTCAAACGTTCCATTGTCATTGTCTTTTTGCTCCTAAAAAAGTCATCGAATTAATTGCTGTTTCTCTATTTTGTGGTGGTATTGTCATCAACCACAAGCTTTTTGGAAAGAACTTTAATCATATCCTTCGTCATTTCAGGAAGGGTGTATTCCGGAGCCCAGCCCCACTCCTGCCTGGCCGCCGAGTCATCCATATTGTTGGGCCAGCTGTCGGCAATTGCCTGCTTGACCGGATCGACAGCATAATCAATGGTGAATTCCGGAATATGCTTCCTTATCTCGGCGGCAACGGCCTCCGGATCAAAACTCATAGCCGTAACATTGAAGGCATTCCGGTGTTGCAACTTACCCGCATCCACTTCCATAATCTGAATGGCGGCCTTAATGGCATCAGGCATATACATCATGTCAAGAAACGTCCCGGCCCCTAGGTTGCAGGTATATTTTTTCTTCTTGATCGCTTCGTAGTATATCTCAACGGCATAGTCGGTAGTACCACCACCCGGAAGGGTCTCATTCGAAATGATTCCAGGGTAGCGTACACCACGTGTGTCAACGCCAAACCTTTGGAAGTAGTAATCGCACAGCAACTCGCCCGCGACTTTGGTGACACCGTACATTGACGTCGGTCGCTGGATGGTATCCTGCGGAGTATCGTCAAGGGGAGTTGTTGGACCGAAAGCTCCGATGGAACTGGGGACAAAGACAGCGCATTCGTGCTCACGAGCCACTTCCAGCAAGTTATACAGGCCATTGATGTTGACATTCCAGGCCAGATTCGGCTTAGCCTCAGCCACTGCTGAAAGAATTGCCGCCAGATGAAAAACCGTGTCGATGTTGTACTTCTTCACCGTTTTGTGGACGGCTTCAATGTCTATACAGTCAACCGTTTCACACGGCCCTGAATCGCGGAGTTTCTCGCTCGGTTGAGTTCGGTTGATACCAGCCACAACATTCTCATTGCCATACCTCCGACGCAACTCCATAGTCAGCTCTGAGCCAATTTGACCGGCGGAGCCAGTTACAAGGATATTCTTCATTTCTGCCAACCTTTATAATAATTATTTGCTTACTCCCGAATAACTCTGTTCGAGACATAACCATGCTTGTCGTCACATTCCCGGACGGAACAATTGTGCCAAGTATACAGAACGTGGTTAAAAAATCAAACGAATTTCATATAATTTAAGGGTCTACTGTTGATCAAGTTATAAAGAATGATACAAAAAAGGGCGGAAAAATCAAGCGAGATAATAACTACCGGGAAGGTGCAACTTAACTGACAATATCAGTCTCGTCCTCGACGAAATTCGATGGCCCCTTGCCGGACATCAGGAAGAATACAACGACCGCCACGATTCCAAGTAAACCAAGAAGGCCAAACAGAATGTGGTACCATTTGATACGGAAGACACGATAGACGCTCACTGCTTATCCTTTCCTACCGAAGCCAGCACTTCGAGCAACTGCTCTTTGTTCGCTTTCGAGATCTGTCTTCCTTTTATCGGCAGTTCCGGGACAGCGCGAGCATATTTTCGAAGTTTTACCACCGGCATCGACTGAAGTTCAACCCACGAAGGTTCCGGGCTGTCACCTGACGAAACAGGTGCAGGCGTTACGACAATCGGTTCAACCACTGGCGGGGGTGGTGCCTCGACTACCGGCGTAACTACCGGTTTCTCGGTTTGGGTTTTGGTCTTGGTC
>JAGGTI010000110.1 GCA_021163775.1 Candidatus Zixiibacteriota bacterium | reverse complement strand
AGACCACATTGGAAAGCGGTGCCGGGTTGGCGGCGTCATCGTAAGCGCGAATACCAACAAAATAAGTATCACCCGGTACCAACGAGGAGAGCGTCGTGCTCTGGGCAGTACCGGATTCCATAGGGTTCGGTGGCGAACCCCATGGTATAGCCGAGACCCAGTTGGCCTCGGTTATCGGGTTGGATGAATACCGGATATCATAGGCGGTGGCCATGCCTAACATGCCGTCGTCACCGGGGGCGGTCCAGCCTAAGTCGATCTCGCCGTTGCTGGAGCCGGGAGCCGCCACCAGGTCGTTGATAGAAGTAGGCGGGGTGGAATCAAGCGCGGTCGTGTTCGAAGCGATATTAGACAGACCGGACCAGTTATTCCGCTCGTCGGCCGCTTTGATAGCGAAGTGGTAGGTTGTATTTTCACTCAACCCGGCTACGGACAGCGATTCCGGCGTTCCGGCTGGTTGCGGCACCGGCTCGCCGCTCACTTGAGTAGCGGCGTCCCAGTTGACGTCGGTGATAGTCGAAGTCGAGTACCGGATATCATAGGTGGTCGCCGTACCGGTAGTGCCGTCGTCACCGGGCGCGGTCCAGACCAGCGTAAGCGAATTGAGAGTCGGCAACACAGCGTTGAGCGAGGCGACTGTCACTGGTGAGGTGGCGTCGTTCTGGGTTGGTGTTGTCGTCACGTTCGAGATAGCCGACCAGTTGGGGACTTCGTCAGCAGTTTTGATCGCGAAGAAATAAGTCGTGCCGGAGTTCAGGCCAGTCACCACGAAACTTTGGAAACTACCCGCCGCGAGCGGAGTCGGAGGCGAAGCCACTGCCGTTGCGGCATTGAAATTGGCTTCGGTGATGAATGCGGTCGAGTAGCGGATATCATATTGAGTTGCAGTCCCGGACATGCCGTCGTCACCGGGAGCGGTCCAACTCAATGCAATAGAATGTTCGGTCGGCGTTCCGGAACCTAAGTTGGCGATCGCACTCGGTGATGTGGTTTCGCCGGACGTGCTACCGCTGGCAACGTTGGACATTCCTGACCAGTTGGGGACTTCATCAGCAGTCATCAACGCGAAATAGTAGGATGTGGCGGATGTCAGGCCAGTGACAACAAATGATTCCGAACTGCCCGCTATCTGAGGCGAGGGCTCCCCGGTCAGTTGCGTGGCTGAACTCCAGTTGCCGGCGTCGATCGGCAAGGTCGAATACCGGATATCATACTCGGATGCCGTGCCGGTCGAACCATCGTCACCGGTGGCGGTCCAGGTCAGGGTCAGGCCGGTAGCAGTTGCGGAGCCGGCACCCAAGTCGGCGACTAAACCAGGGGGGGTGTCTTCCGAATTGGTAGTCTTGATCACGATATTTGACAGAGCCGACCAGTTGGGGACTTCATCGGCGGTCTTGATTGCAAAATAGTAGGTGGTTCCAGGCTGTAATCCGACCACTTCAAATTGCTCGGCACTGCCGGCCGTAGCTGGTACCAGTTCGTCTGAGACCTGAGTGGCGGTGGCCCAGTTGGCATCGGTTATCGTTGCCAGCGAGTAACGGATATCATACTGCGAAGCAGTCCCCGAGTTGCCGTCATCACCGGGAGCGGTCCAACCCAGGGTGATAGAGTTAGGGGTAGCTTCGGCGGCGGACAGACTGGCCCAGCCTGAAACTGGTAGCATCAGGGCCGCAATCAGAACGAGACAAAAAACGCAGAAAATACAGAAAACAGGTTTCGTATTCGATATTGTATTTTGTAACACAGCAGGTTTCTCCTTATCGAAGCAAAGTATTCGTCAAGTGAAACAGCTATTACAAACGACGGGCCAACATAGCCGTAATGTGTATTATGTTGTGTGGTAGTGAGTTGCGTGGCGAGGCTAAAGTGAAGTGCTACATTAGGCGCTTGAGTTTGTTTCGGGGTGGAACAGTTGTTCAGGATTTGAACAGGGAGAGGAGAATATAGCTTGTGCGTGGTGTACGTCCATATGTGCCACGAGTCTCTGCGGCAGACGCCCCCGTCTGCCGCCCACAGGAAAGATTTGAACAGGGCGAGGTGGGCAACCAACCCAACGTGGGGCTTGTTGAAAAACCCTATTCACAGTTGTGTTGGGTCCTTGTCCCGTCAAGACGGGATTGTGACCTGACACGTAAGTGCATGTCAGACAAAAGCGACAGGTCTCACGTATTCGCCTGGGCGAATACGAAGGACCTGCCGCAACTACACAAGAGGACTTTATCAACAAGCCCCAAGCATTGGGGCACCGAGGGGCAGGTCTACTTCACGCTCTTGCCGGATTTGTAACCACGGCCGATTTCGGAACCAATCCGATGATATGTCTGAAGGCCGGGGGCGTAGACTATGGGCATGATCTTGCTCATGTCCGGCTGACCATCGGTGTTAAGTTTGTCTTCGTCGATTTTGACATCGAGGATCTCACCAATGAATTGTGTGTGCAGGCCGATTTCATACGAATGGATCAGTTTGCATTCAAGGATCATTGGAAATTCCTTTATATACGGTGCATCGACAAGCTCGCTCTTGACCGGTGTCAGGCCAGTGTCGTCGAACTTATTGGTGTCGCGGCCGGAGGCGATCCCGAAGTAGTCGGCTTCTTTGACCTGATTTTCTGAAGGCACGCAGACGCAGAAAGCTTTGCGGTCAACGATGCACTGATACGAGTACGTTGCTTTGCGGAGTGAGACACCGATTGCAGGTGGTTTGGAGCAGGCTACACCAGCCCAGGCGGCGGTCATGCCGTTCGGTTTGCCGTCCGAATCGTAGGTGCAGATAACCCAGACCGGGACAGGGTAGATGAGCGTTTTGGCGCCGAATGACTTTTTCATTTCTGTGTCTCCTCGTCCCGGATTTCTTCGATAGCAGACGTTCCCGTCTGGCCCTGATTAGGTCCACCGGTGATGATCCAGTCTTCTTCGAGCCGGTAGCGTCCGTCGGGAAGCAGTTTTGGTGTGGACATACAGCAACCGCTCACAAATTCGCCATCGATATTCAGATACTGCCAGATCATGTCCAGCCGTCCGTCCGGTAGCAGTTCAGCAACCAGCTTCCCCTGATCGATCCGTCCACCGTTGAATGTACCGCGAATTTCAGTGCCTTTCTGATGGTAATGAAAAACGACATCAGAGGTAAGGTCGCCGTCATCGTAGTTTTCGACTCCGACAAAGCGTCGGTTATCATAGTTGAACTCAGACATTGTTATCAATTTCCAATAGTTATCATTTGAAGTGGGTGGTGGTTGTAATCTGTACTCTCTGACATACTGACTCCGCTAGTGGTTATACTGTTACTACGCTGGACGATGAGATCATGCTCGTGACTATCTCGTTCATGTCACTAACTCGTCCAACAATAATTTTCTGTTTCAGGTCGAAAGTTGGCTGTTAATAACAATAGTTTTCTTGTCCAATGTTTGCTCCTTGGTATCGTTTCGCTTTGCTACTCGGTCAATTTAGCATCCAAGTTGGTTTTCTGCTACTGTTGATTTTGAGGGAACTTCGCCCTGCAATCAAGCGTTCGGAGATAGATGTCGATAGTCTAAACATCACCCTGTTAAGCCGTGAGAAACAGATTATGAGATGCAACGATATAACCGAAGCGATAGGCCGTACGCCGTTAGTTCGGTTGAATCGAATGATCGACGATAGTGTCGCCACTGTTTATATCAAACTGGAGAGCGCTAATCCTGGTGGTTCGGTCAAAGATCGTATTGCGTTAGCGATGGTTCTTTCCGCTGAAAAAGATGGACGGCTCAAAGCAGGGATGACGATTGTTGAACCAACATCGGGTAATACTGGAATCGGTCTTGCTATGGTGGCCGCCGCCAGAGGATATAAATGTGTTCTTGCTATGCCTGAAACGATGAGTGTCGAGCGCCGTGCTTTGCTCAAGCAATTGGGCGCTATCATAGTGCTGACACCGGGATTGGACGGAATGAAAGGCGCTATCGCGAAGGCCACAGAACTGGCGTCCGGCGATAGTTATTTTTTGCCTTCGCAATTTGACAATCCGGCTAATCCTGAAATACACCGGATGATTACGGGGCCGGAGATAATCGAAGATCTTGGGGATATTCAGCTTGATGCGTTTGTGGCCGGGGTTGGAACCGGTGGGACGATCAGCGGTGCTGGCAGGACTCTGAAAGACAAATATGCATGCCAGGTGATTGCGGTTGAGCCGGAAGCGTCACCAGTGCTTTCGGGTGGCGAACCTGGGTCTCACCCGATACAGGGTATTGGGGCCGGCTTTGTACCGAAAAACTACGATTCGGAAGTGGTTGATCGAGTGATTCAGATCAGTGCCGACAACGCTCTGGCTACGGCGCGCCAATTGGCACGGCAGGAAGGAATCCTGGCCGGGATCTCTTCTGGCGCCAGCATCTGGGCGGCTTTGAAAGTGGCCCGGGAACTTGGGGCTGGTAAGACCGTAGTTGTGATTGCTCCAGATACAGGTGAGCGATACCTGTCGACACCTCTTTTTGAGGAAAAGGAATAGTCCGGTTCTGCCGATACTTATAGATTATGATCGCTATTTTAGAAGATATCAAAGCTACCTATCGAAACGATCCCGCTTGCCGGAGTATCGAGTTTATACTCTATCCCGGTTTTCAGGCGATCACGTTTCATAGGTTTATTCATCTGCTCTGGGATCTGAAGGTTCCGTTTTTTCCACGCTTTCTGTCCCAGGTCAGCCGATTTCTAACCGGGTTGGAAATTCACCCCGGAGCGGAAATCGGTAAGGGGTATTTCTGTGACCACGGAGCCGGGGTAGTTATTGGTGAAACTACTATTATTGGCAATTACTGCGTGATGTTTCACAATGTTACGTTAGGTGGTACCGGTAAACATGAAGGCAAGCGGCATCCGACAATCGGCAACAATGTGCTGATAGGTACCGGCGCTACTCTCTTAGGACCGATCACGGTCGGTGACAACGTCAAGATCGGTGCCAATAGTTTTGTGGTGATGAAAGACGTTCCTGATAATTGTACCGTAGCCGGGACACCCGCCAGAATAACTCGTCGTAACGGCGAATACTGTCACGAAGAACTACCCCCAACAATTCATCGTGTCGAGTCGGCCTGAGCCTCAGGCCTAAAACTTAGAGACAATCAGGCAAAGCCACCCCGGAAATAAAGAGGTGGTCTATCAGGATTGAGATATCACCGATTGTGATGTCGTCACAAGTAGCATTAAGACCACCCGTTTGGTTGACATCACCCTCGGTGAGACAGACAACAATTCCGTCACAAATACCCGTGATAAACTTGGCATCAATCAGAACCGAGACATCACCAATCGTTGGTTCATCTCCACCGATTCCGTTAGCGTCACCGACAATACCAACGCAACAGCCGCCCTGCACGTTAAGTGTCAAAGGTGCGGAGGTTGTTGCTTCGGCAAGATCGGTTACTTCAGTGGTGAAATCTATAGTGCCGGATGTCGTAGGAGTCCCCGATAGCAAGCCAGTGTCAGCGAGCGTTAATCCGGTACCGGCAAGATCATTGTTCAGGTCGATCCAATTCAGGGGCGGGGTGCCGCCAGTAGCAATCAATTGATATTCGTACCAGTCGTGCAGAGAAGCATCCGGCAGGATTGAGGTCGAGATCTGCGGAAGCGGATTGATCTGCAATTCAATCAGTTTCTCGGCCGGAACGCCGCCCAAATCCTCGACCTCGGCTGTGAACTGGATCGCTCCGGTGGCGTCTGGAGTGCCACTCAGCAGACCAGTGCTTGAGAGAGTCAGCCCGGTTGAAACAAGATCATTGTCACGGTCTGACCAGATTACAGGTCCCAATGAACCGGTCGCTTGCAGTTGATGGCTGTATGGTTGACTGACAGTCCAGCCTGGTGTAGTAATATCGATAATCTCAAGCGTGGGAGTGAGCGCGGGGAAAATGATGTGGTCAAGCCAGGCGCGATCCTCACCCGCCAAAAGACCGCCGTCCTTTTCATAAACCCAGGTGAAAGTGCGAAGACCGGCATCGACTACAAAACTGACCTGGGTCCAGACGTCTTCGCCGGACCAGGAGCTTACAGGATTGCCATCGACAAGGAACCGCAGATAATCATAGGAGGCTTCGGATGACACCTGATAGTCAAACGAAATTAGTCCAGGGTGAGCTACCTCCAACTGGACAGATATCTGAGAGTGCTGGTTGTCAAGGAGTGAACCGGAGCGAATAGAATAAGTCCCCTCACTGACATCCATAAGTGTTATACCCCAGTCGTCATCTCCACTTAGAACCCAGGGTAGTGAGCCAAAAGCTCCTGTTTCGAAATCCTCAACGACAGGGTCAACTACGGTTCCGAGCGGGATTGTGGTTATGTATCCGCCATCGGCAGTAACCGCCAGCTCAAACTCGACATAGTGGTTGGGAGGGCAGTTGGCGTCAATCGAAAACTGGTAATTCGTTGTTGATTGAGCCGTCCCGCCCAGTCCTGGAATTGTGGGATAGGTCGAACTGTTCTGGGTGATAGTTATATACGAATCAGAAGTCTGAAGCACTCCCGCAACACTCGTGGCATTGCCACCGCCGTCATTGACCAGGGTAACAGCCAGGTTAACTGTTTCACCTCCGGTAACACTGATTATATTATGCTCTGAGAAAGTCAGCACCGGATCGCCCGAAAGAGGCATGAGCGAGATATCCACACGCGTCGACTGATCTTCTACCACTAGAATACCCAGAACCGTGTCCGACTCGTAGCCCAACGAAACAAATTCAAGATCATAAGTGCCGGGTGAGAGCATTCGGTGATAATCGCCAACATCAGGATCGGTGAAGACTTCCGAGTTATCGACATCATGGTTCAGTACCCGCACGGTAGCCGCCACCGGAAGGGATATTGCCCCGTCGGTTACTACGCCGCGAATGCCGTAGAGACCGTTCTCGAGATACTCAAGCATGGCGACCTTGTTGTAGTCCCAGTGGTCGGGCAGTTCGTTTGCCGGAAGAAGCATGACATACGATAGTTCGGTCGTAACCTCCCGGCATCCTCGCCAGTAGTTCATGTAGTCCTGGCGACCGCCAGCCACGCGATACCAGTCATAGCCGTTGGTGATACCGGTGGGGAACTGGGTGCTCTGCAGGTAACCGGCTGGGCTGTTGAGTTGAGCCGAAGTCGCCCAGTTTTGGCATACGTCGATGTACCAGTCCTTGTCGGCGTGAACATTGTTCCAGGTGTCCCAGGGATAGTTGATGACTTCGGCTCCACCGTGGTGATTGGCTGAAATCACGAACGAATGAGCTTCGGCGAGATCCATCATTACAACAGTTTCCGGCGCCCAGGGCAGGCCGTGGGGGTGATCGCCATCAAGTGGGTCTGGAAAATTGCGGTTTAGGTCAACACCATCAGCGTTATATCGACGGGCGCCGTAGATCGTGTGGTCTCCGGAATAGTAGGCGCCATCAGGATTGGCCAGCGGGTTGATCCATATTTCGCAACTGTCCACCATTCGTGTGATGTAGGTATCGGTTCCGTACCCGGCCAACAGCGAATCAATCAATCTGAGGCATAGAATATAGCCGGTGGTCTCGTTGCCGTGCATGGTGCTGGTGTACATGACCTCCGGTTCGTCCTCTTCGGTGTCGACGTTGTCTGAGATTTGGGCGAATAGGATAGACCGCCCTTCTACTGTCAGACCAGCGTCTACAATGTGGCAGAGAGCCGGATAGTCGGTCTCGAACTGGTACATCATCGCCACGTAGGCATCGTAGGTTGGATAAGCGTCCCAGTCGGCCAGAGTGCTTTTGGTGTCGGCCATGCGGGGGATAATCAGGGTGCCAGGATGGGGAAGGATTTCGTAGGTGATTCCCAGTCGCTCAAAGTTGGCCAGTTCGCGGTCATTGGCGTAGGCGAAAACCTCATCCGGGGTGACATTGTCGATTGATACCAAGCGACTTATTTTGTTGAGCAGTCCCCGGTCGGGGATCTTGAACTTGAAATAGGTTTCAGTAAACTCGATCGACAGCGCGATAGCCGGCAAAATGAGAATTACAAGCACAATAATAATTGTTCTGGGTGTCGAGTTGATCATAGTTTTCCTGACCTGATTTTTGGTCTGTAGTATCGAACAGTGGTCGCGCTGTGAGGAAAGATACACAACCGTTCTCAATATAGCTGAAATTAGAGATCTGTCAAGGAACCTGCCACCTGCAATTTTAAGTTGATCGCCGATAGTAACAAAACTTACTATTGTCTAAGTTCAGAAACGATCAACGGAAGGATGATAATTGT
>JAGGTI010000034.1 GCA_021163775.1 Candidatus Zixiibacteriota bacterium | reverse complement strand
CTCTTTTTTCAAGAACACGATTATATCTTTGGTGGGACGCGAGTGGACATGGGCATCCGCCTGCGCGGATGTGACAGAAAGAGGCGGATGTGACAGAAAGAGGCGGATGTGACAGAAAGAGGCGGATGTGACAGAAAAGAAGGTTAGTCACGGTTGCTTGCAACCTGACAGATCGGATCAGCCTCGTAAGTCACGGTTGCTTGCAACCTGACATTGTATCTGCCAAAACCCGTTCACCAAAAACAATACAACACAAACATATCTATTAGATGAGAATTGACAACCATTTAACAATAATAGTATTTTTTAAACAACTCCAGAATTAACTACCCATTCTACTGTAAAATCGGTCTTTACAACCGTGATATATTGTAGTATAATCCCGACCTTGATGTGGAATCCGGTGTCCGGTTACTGCGTTTTGCGGTATGCAATTGCAAGACAACGAACTGGGCGGATTCTTAGACATACGTTTCAGACATGAGAGAATGATGGCCAAATTCGATAACCCCGATGATATCAAAGTAATTGTTGCTACAGATTGTGGTTCCACAACTACTAAAGCTATTTTGATCGAGTATCAAAACGGTGAGTACCGACTTATCTCACGAGGCGAGGCTCCTACAACCGTTGAGGCTCCTTTTGAGGATGTTACTATGGGTGTCCTCAACGCCGTGGCGGAGTTGGAAGAACTGTCAGGGCGTAAGCTCTTGGATGAAAATGATCGTTTCATTTCTCCTACCCAGGGCGAAATCGGTACCGATGTATATATATCCACGTCATCGGCTGGCGGCGGCCTGCAGATGATGGTGGCCGGTGTGGTGCGCTCAATGACAGCCGAATCGGCTGAGCGAGCGGCATTAGGTGCTGGTGCAATCGTCATGGATGTGATCGCTTCCAATGATAAGCGTCTCCCCCACGAACAGATCGAGCGTATTCGACATCTACGTCCCGACATGATTCTACTTTCGGGCGGTATTGATGGCGGTACTACTACTCATGTAGTTGAGATCGCTGAACTGGTTTCGGCGGCCGATCCGCGCCCCCGACTTGGCTCGAGCTACAAACTACCTATTATCTACGCTGGCAACAAAGACGCGGCCAAAGCGGTCGAACAGACGCTTTCGGAAAAAGTCGATCTGCGAACGGTTGACAATCTCCGACCGGTCCTCGAAATGGAAAACCTGGCCCCCGCGCGTGAAGAAATCCATGAGCTGTTTATGGAACACGTTATGGCACAGGCTCCCGGTTACAAGAAACTGATGTCCTGGGCCGATGCCCCGATCATGCCGACCCCTGGTGCGGTTGGTCTGATTATCCAGGAGATCGCCAACAAGTATGGTATTGAGGCGGTAGGTGTCGATATCGGTGGCGCTACTACCGATGTTTTCTCGGTCTTCCGTCCCGATGGTAAAACCCCCGAATTCAACCGTACTGTCTCGGCTAACCTCGGCATGTCCTATTCGATTTCAAACGTTTTTGCCGAAGCGACCCTGCCGATGGTCATGCGCTGGGCTCCATTTATTATAGAAGAGCGCGACTTGCGTAATCGGGTCAAGAACAAGATGATCCGGCCAACCACTATTCCTCAATCGATGCAGGAACTGATGTTTGAACAGGCAGTCGCCAAAGAGGCGTTGCGTCTGGCGTTCATACAGCACAAGAGTTTCGCCACCGTACTCAAAGGTGTGCAACAGCAACGGACTATTGCCGATGCGTTCGAGCAGTCGACCTCAGGGGGGACGATTGTCAATATGATGACGCTCAATATGCTGATCGGTTCCGGCGGAGTACTCTCGCACGCACCCCGGCGTCAACAATCAGCCCTTATGTTGATCGATGCCTTTATGCCGGAAGGGGTTACCCGACTTGCAGTGGATTCGATCTTCATGATGCCACAATTAGGCGTTCTCACCGAGGTCCAAAACAAAGCGGCCACGGAAGTATTTGAGAAAGATTGCCTGATTCACTTGGGATCCTGTGTTGCCCCGAAAGGGACTCTAAAAAAACCAGGATCAGTTATGAAATACACGATTGATCTCCCTGATGGATCAGTATCAGGCACCTTGAACCATCTGGAGATGAAATTGTTCAAGTTGGGTCTGCAGGACAATGGCCTACCGCAAATGGCTCATGCCGTTTTTGAACCGGAACGTGGACTTGATGTCGGTGCCGGACCGGGCAACAAAATTGAGACTGAGCTACACGGTGGTGTCGTGGGTATCATCTTAGACGGCCGTGGCCGACCGTTTGATTTGTCATCGCTTTCTGAGGCCGATAGAGTATCCTACCTGAAGAAATGGATGATCGAACTGGATATTTATCCTGCCGAAGCACTTGATTAGGCATTATAGAGTCCGAAGGGAACTGACGATGTACAATTACTTATCCGGAAAATTGATCTGGCTGGTTACAGTGGCTCTTGTGGGTAGCTTAGGTCTATTGAGCAATGGAGCTCTGGCGGATACGTTTGTCAGTTACAACGGTAAATTCAACTTCACCTATACGGAAACATGGGCACAGGTAGACTACACCACCGCTGAGTACTATCTCACCCGCGGCGACGAGGAAGTCGAAGTCGATTTCGAAGCTGTATTTTCGGAAAAGCAGACGCGTATCATCTTTCACGGACAGTACCTTATCCTGACCGTTGACACTGTGGGTTCTATGACCTCCGAGGCGATTGACTCGGTATTGAAGGATCTGTCGAGCGAATTCAACCGTCCGATCAAGGAGGTCAGCCCGGAAGACTTTCTCAGCGGTTCGCTGATAGACACAATTGCCTTTGATCGAACTAATAGTTTGGTGGGCATCGAATCTGAAGTAGCTGGTGATGAAACCGGACCGCGGATCAATTTATTGGTGATGAAACTTTATGAACAAGGTATCGCCAACTTCTACTTCTATGCGCCAAAGGTTGAGTTTGTCCCGAGCCTGCCAATTTTTCGTGACATGGTAATGTCGTTCTCAACTGAGACTACCAAAAACACTTCCCCTGAAGAGGTCAAGGTAGCTGACCTTGAAGATAAAGACAGTAACACCGGCTTACCGATAGCAGTGTTCTGCGGATTAGTTGCAGTTTTAATAGCAGTAATTGCCCGACGGAAACGATCGCGGGCGAACAAACAATAAGTAGATTGTTAGATTGATTTAGAGGAGTCGCATGGGCCACGCATATACCCCCGGTCTTAAGGTAAAAGAAAGCCTGTTAGTCAAGAAACAACGTATCCTGCCGCTGAAAGGCGATGTGATGGTTAAGGTCGGCGATAAGGTTTCGCCGGACGATGTTGTCGCTCGCACAGAGTTGCCGGGTAACGTAGTGCCAATTAATGTCGCCAACAAGCTTGGCATTCCGCCCGAAGATATTGAAATGGTTATGCTCAAAAAAGTGGGCGACCCGATCGAAGAGGGCGAGTTGATGGCGCTGTCCAAGACGTTGTTCATCTTCAAAAACACCTGTAACGCTACAATCAACGGTACCCTCGAATCTATTTCGACTATTACCGGACAGGTGCTTCAACGCGGTATGCCATCGCCAGTCGAGGTCAAAGCATATCTTGAGGGCGAAGTGACCCAGGTATTCCCCAACGAAGGAGTTGAGGTCCAATGTATGGCATCGTTTGTACAGGGTATTTTCGGTATCGGAGGCGAAAGAAATGGACCTATCCATATGGCAGTTTCCAACAATACAGAAGTACTCGACGAGAAAGCTATAGACGAATCGATGGCCGGTAAGATTATCGTTGGTGGTTCGCTGGTAACAGCCGAAGCCCTCAAAAAAGCCAATGAGGTAGGCGTCCTCGGTATTGTTGTGGGTGGTTTCGATGACAAGGATATGCGCGATTTCCTCGGTTACGATATCGGCGTGGCCATCACCGGAGCAGAAAACATTGTTACTTCGCTGGTGGTTACCGAAGGTTTCGGCCAAATCAATATTGCCGCCAAAACGTTTGACCTCATCAAACGCCATGAAGGTGAAATAGCCTGTATCAACGGTGCTACTCAGATTCGTGCTGGCGTTATTCGTCCCGAAATCGTGATTCCGGCCGTGGGCGTGCCGGTGAGCGAAAATGCAGCTGACGAAGAGGTCAAGGGACTGGCGATTAATTCGCCGGTTCGCGTCATTCGTCACCCTTACTTCGGCCAACTGGGTACGGTCACTGATTTACCGTCACCGCTCCACGTATTGGGGTCGGAGTCCAAGGCTCGTATCTTAGGTGTTAAGTTCGACAGCGGTGAGGAAGTGATCGTTCCGCGTGCCAATGTGGAGATGATTGAAAGCTAAACTTTCAAGCATAATTGATATTAAAAAGGGATCTGGTCAAATTGACCGAATCCCTTTTGTTTGTAAATATGGAAAGATGTTTGTCTTAGTGGCCTTCTTGCACTTTCTCAACAGCTTCTTCAACAACACCTTCAACAACTTCCGCGGCCGAGTCTACAACCTCAATAACGGCTGAATCAAGTCGCGTGGTATCGGCTACTTCTTCTGCTTGACCGGCGGCACCCGGATCAGGCTCCTTGGTCTCCTGCTGTCCACAGGCAAACAGTGAAAGCATCAGTAGCACACAGGCGGCAATAGCTAAACAGTTCTTCATCTCAACGATCCCTTCTAAAATGAACTAGACTTCATATCTGTCGTCCATTAAACTATCGGTGTTTCAATTGAGGTCAACATAAAATACGACCAGATTGTGCATTTCTAAGCGATCACTTATTGGTTTTTGTTGACCCCGCGACGTATTAATCGGTAGCTATCCCCGTCAGTTGAACGGAACTATTTTCCGCCTAACTGCGTACGGCAAGTAAACCTTATTAGGAGAAGACTGTACAACAAATATGGATATTGGATTCCCAACTATTATTATTGCCACCAGCTCGGTCTGGCAAATTATCAGCTCCCTATCAACATTTGGGGCGATCATCATAGTCCTTTTAGTCGCAATGTCGCTTATATCCTGGACGGTGATTTTCCGCAAGATACGTCAATTTAAGGCTATTCGCGAGCACAGCACCGCTTTTATGAGACACTTCCGCCAAGCGCGTTGCCTCGATGAGGTCGCTGGACAGGCCAAAACTTACAAGAACTCGCCGATGGCGAATATCTTCAAGGCCGGGTTCGAAGAGCTCGCACAGTTAAAGGAGCGTCGCAACGAAGCTGGTGGATTGCGCGAATCAGTCGTGCCGCTAACAAGCGACGACTATGACCTAATCGAAATGGCGATGGAACGCAGTCTGAACGATGAAATGGCCAAACAAGACGTTCAGGTCATTTTCCTGGCAACTACGGCAAGTTCGGCCCCGTTTATGGGCCTTCTCGGAACGGTAGTCGGTATCATGGATTCGTTCTGGTCGATCGGTGAACGTGGCTCCGCTTCGCTGGCGGTTGTAGCGCCTGGAATCGCCGAGGCACTACTGGCTACTATTGTCGGCCTGGGTACGGCAATCCCGGCTGTGATTGCCTACAACTGGGCCAATAACCACGCTAAGTTCCGCTTCAATGATGCGACTAATTTCATGCTGGAGTTTATTGCCCGGGCGCGAAAGGAAGCAATGTAGATGAACCGTCGTCGTCGCCCCAACCACCGACAGTTCGGCGCGGTAGCCGACATCAACATTGCCAACCTGGTGGATGTCGTGCTGGTTCTGCTGATAATATTTATGATCTCGGCACCGCTTCTACAGTCGGGGATCGAAGTCGAACTGCCCAAAACCAGGGCGGCTGTTCTCGAAGATGAAGTGACCGGAGTGATCGTCACGATCGATGACAAAGGCGGTATCTACATTAATGACGTATGGGCCAACCCTGATGATTTTATTGAGCGGCTTCAAAGGGAAATGCAAATTGAAAATACCGCCTCGGTCTACCTGCGGGGTGACTCGGCAGTTGCATACGGCAACGCTATCAACGTCATCGGCCAGATCAAGGAGGCGGGGATTGAAAATATTGGCCTCGTGACAGCCTACGAGGAAAAAACCACCAGCCGTTCGGAGAAGTAGCCTTGTTCGGACGTGATCTGATCCTGTCGGTCGTGTTTCACGCCGTACTCCTTGCCGCCACCCTTGTGGCCGGGACACTGGGTATCCAGCGTCCGCAACAATTTGCTGATGTCATCCATGTCGGTGTGGTCAGCCTGCCCGAGATAACCCCCGCCGCACCGGAGCCGATTACCGAAGTCAAAGTTCCCCAGGCGGTGCAGGCCGAACCGGAAGATATTGCGCTCGATGACCCATCCACTAAACCAGCCGAGGTAATTGAGGAACCAAAGGGAAAACCAGAAGATAAGCCCAAGCCTCCCCCCCCCACGCAACCAGCGCAGACTGGGGAGACTAATCAGGCCGGCACCAATGACGATCAGATTAAATTGGAAGGACCAACCGGAACATCTATCTCTGGTATGACTATCGGTAGCTCCAAATTCAATTACCCGCACTGGCCATCGCTGGCCTTTTCCAAGATCAATCGGTTCTTTTATTTTTCGGTCAATATTGACGGCAAAGTTTACTGTGATATCCGTTTCGATGTCATCAAGTCAGGCAAAGTGATCGGCTCCGAGATTGTCAATTCATCGGGAATCCCATCCTTCGATCAGGCTTGCCTCAATTCAGTCGAGCGAGCCAGTCCACTACCACCTCTGCCTCGTGACTGGCTGGATGAGTATATCCAAATCACTATGACCTTCACCAACTACTAACACTGGAACAGAAATGAGATTTGTAATAACCGCAACTCTTCTGGCGATAATCATTCTAACCGCATCCGATAGCATGGCCCAGGACGTGCGTGGTATTCGACTGGACACGGTCACTGGTTATTTCCGTGCCACCCCGATCGGGGTCGAGGATATGCGGTATATCGGCGATAGGTACATCACGGGCGAGGACTCATCACTGATGCGATATGTCACCAGTGTTGTACAGCGTGATATTGATTTTTATGCCGATTTTGACCTGGTACAGGTAGATCAGTTCTATTTGACTACCTACGAGATCACCGAGATAAATCTGCTCGGTTGGAAGCGGATGGGAGCCGATTATGTAGTCAAGTTGGAGGCTGAATTTCCAGGACCGAACCTCCGGGCTTTCTGGAAGATGTACCACACCGGCACAAAAGCCAAGATTGCCTCCGGCAGTCTCGAATACAAGCGTCAGTTCTGGCGCGAGCTGGCCCATGACATATCCAATGAAATTGTCCATTTCGTCACTGGGGATGTCGGCATTTTCCGCACCAAAATCGCCTACATCAAGAAAGTGGGTAATAACAAAGAGGTTTGTATCGCCGACTACAACGGCGCGGGCGAACGCCAGTTGACCAACACCGGTACGATCAACATCTCACCTGTGTTCAGTCCCGATGGACAGATGATATATTTCACCAGCTACCTTGAAGGCGATCCACAACTATTCCGAGTTTCAGTACGTACAAGCGAGATCGAGCAAGTCACCACTTTCTCCGGCATCGCGGCCGCCCCGGCGATCTCCCCCGATGGCAACAAAATTGCCTGCACGCTGTCTAAAGATGGCAACTCGGAGATTTACGTACTTGATTTGCAGGGTAACATAATCAAACGCCTGACCCGGCATCGGGCGATAGAATCCTCCCCCACCTGGTCACCGGATGGCCGAATGATCGCCTTTTCGTCAGACCGCACTGGCGCACCGCAAATATATGTTATGGACTCCGATGGCCTCAACGTACGCCGGTTAACTTTCGTAGGCGGCTACAACGACTCGCCGATCTGGTCCGAGCGTGGTGACCGTATTACATTTGTAAGCAGGACAAAATATGGCCGGTTTGACTTGGCGTCGATTGATACGTCCGGAGTCGATTACCGGGTTATGACCGAAGTTGGCCACAACGAAAATCCGCACTTTTCACCCGATGGCAAACATGTGGTCTTTTCGTCAAGTCGGCTCAGCGAGGGTGACATCTACACAATGGACCTCTCCGGCCGTAACCAGCGCAGGATAACCCGTAACAGCACCTGTTCAAACCCTACGTGGGGACCGATTCAGTAAGGGATAGCGGCAGATGTGGACATCTGCCGGGCACGAGAGCACCGGTCGGAACCAGCCCGTTTCGGGCAGTTTCGACATCCAACTCTCCTTCCGGTCATAAACGGAACTGATATGTCAGCCCTATGTAAAAGAATCAGGAGGTCGCGAGGAACCAAATTGAGGAATTCAGCCAAACCAATTTAGGCCGCTCTACAAGCCAGTTTTTTGCTTGACCGATCTTAACTAGCCTGATAGATTCTTTCGATATGATAGAAACAAATGAACTGATCCCCTTCAGGGAGGAATAAAGACATGAGAAGACTTATTT
>JAGGTI010000082.1 GCA_021163775.1 Candidatus Zixiibacteriota bacterium | reverse complement strand
GTTTCGCTTCGTTGACATTCAACGTGCGACTGTTAAGCTCCTGTTCATTGAGGCCACTAATTGCAGCCATGGCTTCATCCTTGGCTGGCATTTCGACAAACCCAAAACCTCTCGACTCACCGCTGTATTTGTCCTTAATAATGCTCACGGTTGAGACTTCGCCAAAACCCTCAAAGGCCTGGCGCAACTGATCATCTGTCGTATCGAACGACAAGTTTCCGACGTAGATATTCATTCTACTCTCCGTATTTGCTTATCCCGAAGTGAACCGTCTTCCGATGAAGACAGATACTCCTAGATAAATAACATATTGCGCATAATTGCGCGATCAATTCGAGATTAAGCTTTGGCGGTGTGTTGTGGTTTAGAACAAGACTACGATAAAGACCGAACTCAAATCGACATTACTTAGTTAACATATCGGATATTTTTACAAAACCTACGATTTTTTCTGTAAAAACAGCACTTTTTTAAGAGTTATCTGAGGGCACACGCTTCAAAATTGTCACGGTTTGATCGCAATAGAGCCACTATGTGGCGTAAGTCCCTGTGCCACAACGCGTACATGGGTTGCGCTCCGCCCTGCCAAGATAGCTCATAGTAATTTAATAGCTCACGAGAGGGCAAATACACAAAAGAACTTAATCAAAAAAACCTAAAATGAAAAGAATCACAATTACCGTTTGACAAAACAGCGCCGATTAGACAAAATGTCCCCAATGAAAATGAACTTCAATTTCAACAAGGATTTGTAGTAAGTGGTATTGCGGCGGTTCAGTCCAATTGCATTAGTTCTCGTTCGTGCGATAGCGGTGTTTGTTGTACTCGCCATCGTCATCTTCATAACGGCGAATGTCCTGGGTCTCCACCTTCATGTGCTTCCGGACGGCCGAGTAGTGGTTCATAGTCATCCCGTGGACGGGGGTGACGAGGGCAAATCCCGACATCAACACACAGAGCATGAATATGCTGTTCTAAGTGCGTTGAGAAGACCCCTGCAAGTTCACAGTTTAGAGGCTGGCTGTAGCACGGTAGGTATTGAACCAGTCAGTCCCTTGATTGAACGTTCTGTTGCAAATGTAATATCCCCTGGCGTAGCAAGATCAGATAGCAACCGAAGTCCCCCCATAGTCATCTCCAATTGATATTCAACGTTCAGCGCTATTGGCGCTGTCTAATAACATTAATAGTGAGGTGACAATATGATCAAACAAATAATAATCGCCGCATCAATTCTGATGTTGGCGACCGAATTTGCTAATGCTCACGGCGGCAAAGTTTCCGGAGTAGTGACTGAGATTGAAACCGGTAAACCGATTCCATACGTGTCGGTGCACATTGACGGCACTAACCTGGGCAAAGCGGCCGACTCAGCCGGGCGTTTCACTCTTACCCACGTACCAACAGGTACACAAATTGTAATTGTCTCCGCTGTTGGCTTCAAAACCAAACGTTTGCAGGTAACAGTGGCAGAGGAAGAGACCGTTGAGCTTGCAACGACATTACAGGCGACTCAGGTTGATGTCGGCTCTATGGTTGTGACCGGCACACGTACGCCTCGCTACGTAAGGGATGTTCCAATATTTACCGAGGTTGTCTCGAAAGCGTCGATCAGCGATAAGGCGGCCCACAACATCTTTGAGGCTCTGGCGGGTGAAACGGGCATACGTGTTGAGCAACAGTGCCAGGGGTGCAATTTCAGTATTCTTCGCATGCAGGGTCTTGGGGCAGATCACACGCAGGTCTTGCTCGATGGTCAGCCGGTTTACACAGGTCTTGCCGCCGTGTATGGTTTACAGCAACTATCTACCGCCGATGTGGAACAGATTGAAATTGTCAAAGGTGCCGGCTCCGCACTTTACGGCAGTAATGCTGTGGCTGGTGCCATCAATATCATCTCCACTATTCCCAGCAAGACTGAAGGAAAAGTGAGTGTTGAGATGGGGGAACACGGTACGAACCGATATGCTATTTCATCCAGTGCGAGGAAGGATAAGCTTGGTATCTTCCTGTTTGCACAACAGAATGAGCAGGATGAGATTGACGAGACTGGTGACGTCAATGCTCCTGGCGGTGTCGACCAGCCTGACGGTTGGATTGACCGGGTGCGATCGGCATCAAGGAATGTTGGGTTCAATTTATTTCTTGATGATGCCTTTTCGACTGATCTGCTGGTAGTGCGCGGTCGGTTACTAAACGAGAATCGACAAGGCGGCTGGCTCACGGATAACTTGTTCGAGAATCCTTTTTCGCCGAGCGCTGAACACATCAAAACTGATCGCTACAGCGGACAGCTCGAATACAAATTATGGCTACCCGGAGGCAGAGAACTAAACACGAGCGTTTCGTATTCTGATCATAAACGAGATGCGACCAACGATACGTTTCTGGGCGACTATGAGGAAGCCAAGGGAGAAATGCCACCGGTTGATCTCCTCCGTCCCTATATTGCAAACGAGTGGCTCATGACAGCCAACGTGAATTTCGTGCAACCTATCGCAGAAAAGCACCGCCTTCTCGCCGGCGTACAGTTCTCACACAGCGATTTGGAAGAGAGTGGTATGTACCTGGACACCGACACCGAACAACCGTACACGTCCACCTCTCAGAAGAAAGGCAGTGACTTCGGTGCTTATGTTCAGGATGAGTTCAAAGTGTCCAACAGGCTTGAACTCGTGGCCGGGCTTCGCTTCGACCATCATTCCTCAGAGGACGAGTTTCGAGGATCGGGTGATGTGTTGCCACAAGGACTGGATCCGTTGGAATATAATGAATCAACTGTTAATCCACGCTTTTCCGTCAAATATGACGCTACGAAGGAGTTGATTCTTCGCGGTTCGATTGGTAGCGGTTTTCGCGTACCCTATGGTTTTTCGGAAGACTTGCACTTGTGCAGTGGTTCTCCGCGAGTGTACAAAGGTGGCAACCTGAAACCGGAGAAGTCATTAAGCTACTCAGTAACCACCGACTATACCCTGCGGTCATTTAATGCCAGTCTCAATCTTTTCCGTACGGAATTGGAAGACGCAATTGCCTTTTCGGAAGCTGATGATGAGGTCGCCAACCTTGGCTATTCCTATGAGTGGCGAAATACCGACAACGCCTATGTTACGGGTGCGGAATTCAACTCATCGTGTGCACTTGCGCGCTATCTAACCGCGGGACTCAGGTTTGAGGTATTTGAGGGTATGTATGACAATCCTCGCGAGGACTGGCTCAGTACACCATACGAGGAGGCAAGCAGGAAGATCTCACGCTACCCCAAGACGTCAGGCGGCCTGAAACTGAATTACTCCCCCTCGGGCTGGAGTTTTGTGGTCGATGCCGACTACAAAGGGAAGATGTATATCGACCTGAATGAGCCGGCTGATCCTGCTGATGTCAAAATTTACGAGACGGAATCGTTTGTAATCTTCAATGTCAAACTCAGCAAGAATATCCTCAACCGATACGACGTGTACTTTGGAGTTCGAAACCTTGCGGGTTATACCCAGGAAGAGAAGCACATAAACGATGCCGCGTTTATGTATGCCCCAGTGTACGGAAGAATCCTGTACGGAGGTATCCAAGTCTCATTGTAAGCTGATGCGCTGAGGTGGTGTCGGGTGATTCTGCCCGACACCGGCAGTAACTTGTAGGTCGGGCCCACTTGAGGCCCGACGCTTTCTGTCTCACGCCCCGAGTAGGCTTGATCTACGTTGTTGTGCCCGGCAGATGTCCACATCTGCTGGATTTGTGGTTGGTATACGTCCCCGTACACCACGAGTCTCCGGGGCAGACCGGGGAGACTGCCGCCCACAGCTACAATAGCTCCGCCAATTGGCATTCGTAGGTCAGGTTGCTTGCAACCTGACGGGAAAACCTGCCGCTCTTAGAATAGGTGGCGGAGCCTGTCGAAACCGCCCGAAACGGTCTGGTCTCGACCTACGGGACTTGACGGGATTGTGACCTGACACTTAAGCGCATGTTGTGTTAAATTAGATGAATCAGAACAAATGACGGAAAGGATACTGAAATAATGATTAAGCAGACCCTGAACCGAATGGGTCAATGCGCATGTATGGTCGCCATGTTTCTTGCGATGGTTGTACCTTGCCTGGCGCAAAATGCGGAAAGCAACGAAACCGGCAAGAGTAAGCGGCCTGGCCTTCTGATCTTGTCCCACGGAGCTCCCGCGCCGCAATGGAACGAACCAGTCAACGCGTTGGTGGAACGTGTGCGTAAACAGAACGAAGGTAAGAAGATATTTCACGCCATTGAAGGCGCCTTCCTCGAATTCACCCAACCTGATGCGATGGCAGGTATTGAAAAACTGGAGGTGGCCGGTTGCGATCGCATTATCGTCGTGCCGCTCTTCATCGCGCCGTCATCGCACAGCCTCTTCGACGTGCCGGCGGTCCTCGGATTGTACTCATCTCCCGAAATTCGCCTGACGTTGGAAGAGGAGGGTGCCAGGGTAGCTCAACCCAAGGTTTCTCTCACACTCACCCAGACTTTAAGCGAGGGTGATCTGTTGGATAACTTCGCCCGAGACGAGGTTTGCAGTCTCTCGAAGGATCCGACCAACGAAGCCGTTGTGCTGATTGCTCACGGCTGTCGCGATCACCATAGTCTGGTGGAAAACATGACTCGAAGGGTCGCCACTTACTGCTGTGGACAGTGTGACATCGACTATGCCGATTGGGCCTATTGTGCAATGGGGCAGACCTTCTGGGAGGAAGCCGCGGGGGCCATCGCCCAAGCCGCCGAACACAAAGGCCGCATTCTCGTTGTCGGACTCTACGTTTCCAGTTCAGCCGAGCGGATATATGGTCGTGTCATGAAAGAAGCAGAGAGACTGATGGGTGCGGATTTCAAGAGTCCGTTCGAGGATATGGATATCGTTTTCTCAAACAAGGGACTTGTAGATTATCCCGCGACAGCGGACTGGTTGCTCAAAACCGCCGGTGAAACGCTTAGATGAGCACCTATGGTTATGTAAGGCAATCAGGGACAGATCAACCAACAACGACTAATCAGGTCACACCAGCAACATGGGATCGAGATTTGGCACAGGTTCTCCTGTCAATGACCCCGGTCGGCATAGACCGGGGTCATATGATTTCTGCTTACGATGATCTCGTATCAGAGTATGGTGTTGAACTGTTCTTTCCCGTTACTCTGAAGCTCTGTGCTCGGCACGCAAAGTGGTCGCCAGCGCCTTAATCTCTCCCAGATCTTCAGTCATCATGTTCCAGCCATACCAATAGGCATAGTCTGGATTGACGTGGAAGAACGCCTGGTATGCCCGCATACGGTGCTTGAAGTACATCTGCAATAGAACCTGATCAATATATGATAAACCATTCAAGTTTTCATCCCAGTTGGCACCATTGGTGTGCATAAGAGCTAAGATGAAAGGATAATTGAATGGATATCCATCTGGCTTCGTGATGATACCTTCCTGGTACAGGGCCGCCACCGTCTCAATGGCCTCTGCCATCAACCGATCCGCCTTGGTCAATATGGCGTCACCCATATCAAGTTGTTCCTGTGCATACTTCGCTGAGTGGCACTCGGAGCAAACCTTGAGCATTTTGTCACGCTCTTTCTGCCAGGAAACCTGATCTAATCTAACCGCATCGACAGACTTGACTGCGTCAAGTATAGCAGTTGGTTCACCGGTTTCGGGATTGAGTACGCCAAGTGCTTTGAGAATAGTCACTCGGTCAGCCGCGGCCTGTTCATCCTCGGGAAGCGGTAAGCGGACGCCCAAAAATCCCCAGGCTGTGCGGTTTTCGTGGGTACCGTTCTGCAGGTGGCAGTGCTGGCAGGTAGGCGCGGCGGCCCCTTCAGGAAGATCGCCATCTTTCTTGGCAAAATAGCGAGTACCGTGTTTGGAACTGGACCACATTTCCCACTGAGGGTGGTCATAACCCATATGGCATTGTTGGCAGGCCCTGGGATTGCGGGCTTCCTTCGTAGAAAATGTGTGGCGAGTGTGACATTCATCACAAGAGTTATTCTGGTAACGATAACCTTTGGCCAATTGCTCAGCCTTCTGTTCCTCACTCTTTATGCCCATGTTGTGACAACCGCCGCAACCACGACCACCTTCAATCAATTCGTCAGGAGCGAAATGTGTTGCCGGGATAGCATTCAGGACCGTCCAGCCGTGGTTATGCTTGCCTGAAGAGAACGAGTCAAACTGCTCATCGTGGCAATCGGCGCAGACATGTTCATCGGGTAGCTTGGCATTCTTGTAGTCCTCGTCTGTCTGGTGATCCTCACCATGACAAACAGCACAGGTAACATCATTCTCGGAATGCAAGCTGGCTCGCCAGTCATTCACTTGTCCCGGTGAAATCTTGGTATGACAGTCAAGACAAGCATCATCGGCAATGGCAACAGACGCCATGAGAGCCACAAAGACGACTACAATTGCGTTGATTTTCATTGTCTACCTCCTTGTTCTTACTCTTCTGATATGTGCTTTTATGGTTCTATTCATTTTCTACTATGATCTACTTATTTAATGATTTTTTCTCAAACCAGACCTTTAAATAATTGCTGAATAATGACTCTTTGTTGAGTGACGAGTATTTTTATTTGCCTATGAATTTTTTCATTTAGTTGAATGATGAATCATTGGACCTTAGTTGAGCTTTCCCTGTCCAAATTCCTAAACCAATCATATCATTATTAATAATCCACTTTCAGAGTGTCCCGTCAACAATAATCGAACACGTAGTCATTTATAAGCAATATGAGTCTTCTATGAAACGTGCGTCCACGCTTCAGTCACTGTGACCAAATCGTGACCGAAATAGTCTCACGTTATTCGGTACTTGGGGGGGGGTAAATCATGCTGTGAGGCGCGTATGTTCCTGTGGTTCTACAACATAGCATCGAAGAGTCAATCCATATGCACGTTGTGGCATAGGGACTTACACCCTATTGTGACCACTTTTTTTATAAGTCATTGATCAAACTCAACGACTTATAATTCACTTACATTTCATACATCCCAAAAGTAGGGACTCATTTAAAGTTATTCCATAGGGGCTCTTCGAATATCGCAGGTTATATCAAAACCTGCTGTTCCTGATTCGCTTCCACTGCTAATAGAGTGTACACCCCACTCCCCTCCTCCGGCAGATGCTTGCAGTTTGATAATATATGTATATCCCGGAGACAGCGTTGTCGTATCAGCTATTGTAATAGAAGTCTCATCATTGCTCACTAAACAGAACATACCTGGAGCCTCTAAGTATGTTGATCCCATATAGTTCGGATCTGAATTGGTAGCACTCATGGTTCCTTCGACTATCAGTTGGAAATAGCCGGAATCAACCTTTATTTTCAAGTATGAGTTAGCTATCCCATAGGAATCACCATCATGTTGCCAATCATCACTGTCAAGACTCCAGGAATAATTTGCCGCGCAACTGGAGCTTGCGGTAAAACCGCGATAAGACCCGTAAGAATCGAAAACATGAGTTATGTCGTATCCTGCGTTTGAAGAACCCGAACCGGACCCATGTGAACCGGCGTCAGCACAACTCGACTGTGATGATGTCTGAAAATCAACCGGTCCATCTTGTTCAATTATATTGTTGTAGTCATCGCAATAAGCATCAGGAGTGACTAATCCTGGATACGATGCGACTCTCACAGTTGTACCAGCATTTACAGATGAATTGCTCCCATTGTACCCCGTAATACAGCTAACACCCCATCCTGTTCCGAGCGTATCGACAGTAGCTGTATCAATAACAACATAAAGCGTTGTATCAACATGTATATTATCAGCATCAGACAGATCAACCACTATTGTCATCGGTGATGTTGTAGATGTGTTTGTAATCGTTGTCTGAAAATTACCCGACAGATCAGTAACGCCAGAACTTGCATCAGCAGTACCGCCACCGACATTTAATAACACATTAAGATTCTCGCACCAATCAACAGCTCCGCCCGGTTGAGCATACCCACCTCTTATTTGCAATTGTCCGCTTGACTGATACTCTAATGAACCAGGGAATGATGCTTCCAATACCAGGGCTGATATAATAACCGTGATTGTCGTATCAGCAACAGAACCCTCAGCACCTTCAGCGTAAATGCTTATCTCAATTTCAGAAGTGAGACTATCATGATATACTATAGTCCCGAAATATCCACTGGCATCGGTTGTACCTGTCTCATCTTCTAAATGTCCACCATGTACGTAAAGATTCAGATCAATTCCAGAAGTCCAGTTGGTATCGTTACTTGCTGTCATATAACCAGCAGATATACTTAAAACACCTACCCCTCGAACATTAATCGTATCAGGGAAATTAGCTTTCAAAACAAGGGTTGAAACCACCGTGACCGTATCAGTGTTACTTGTTTTATATTCATCACCAAAAGCTCCGCCGGCATAACCAGCTGAAGCTAGAACCGGATGTATAAGTGTATGAGGTCCTGGGGTCTGAGTAG
>JAGGTI010000124.1 GCA_021163775.1 Candidatus Zixiibacteriota bacterium | reverse complement strand
TAGGTGGAGTAGACCAGGCTGTTTCCCGAACTGCTTAGTTTGGTTACAAACAGATCGTAGTCACCTTGATAAGTCTGGTACGGGTTTAGAGTAGGAAAATCTGTAGAAAATGTCTGACCCGTCACATAAGCTGAGCCAGAGCCATCAACTGCGATGCTGTTGCCACCATCATTATCACTCTCCCCCAGGTAAGTGGAGTACACCAGGCTGTTTCCCGAACTGCTTAGTTTGGTTACAAAGACATCGTAGTAACCATGATTAGTAGTCTGGATCGGGTTTAGAGTGGGAAAATCTGTAGAGTATGTGTCACCCGTCACATAAGCTGAGCCGGAGCCGTCAATTGTGATACTCTCACCCCAATCAGCACTGCTCCCCCCCAGATAGGTGGAGTAGACCAAGCTGTTTCCCGAACTGCTTAGCTTGGTTACAAATACATCGTAGGGGGCACCTTGATTAGTAGCCTGAATCGGGTTGAGTGTTGGAAAATTTGTAGAGTTTGTATGACCCGTCACATAAGCTGAGCCGGAGCCGTCAACTGCGATGCTCACTCCATAATCATCACCATTCCCACCTAGATAGGTGGAGTAAGATAAAACAGGGTCAATAACTAAAGGCAGACTACTGTCAAAGTCACCGGTCATCTTAAATCCAAATGAATTATCATCCTTGAGAGAATACACACCGGTAACAGGAATACGAGTGTTGTTGACCATCTGATAAATGACAGGTTTCTGCTCTACAACCTCGCCCCACTCTGTCTCAACAACCAATTCACCGCTGATGTTTACGGAGATTGATTCCGCTCCCTCATAGTCAATTTGTATCTGAGAAAAGTCAGCACCTGGAGAAACGATGAAATCATACTCCATCTGTTTACCGTTGCCATAGTATTTTAAATCAATACCGTCATACACCTGCTCATATAGAACAGCTGTGTAGTTGGGCACGTCGGTATGCCACTCATTTGGATCATTCCCAATGAAGTAATTGCACTTGTATTCCATCTCCTCCAGACCGACTACCTGAGGATTTGGGTTGGCACCGACAAACGAAGCCTTGATCGTCATGCTCTCGTACTGCTCTGGCTCACAGTCCATATCTGGGGCAGACGAGGGCGTCTGCCGCCCACTTAGTTCATGTATCGGGTCAACCGGCCCAGCCTGAGGCTCCTCTCCGGGTATTGATCGAGTGAACTGATAAACAGCCCCGGTTGAGGTAAACCACATCGTGGCGCCCCCGGCGTTGGCCCGGAACAGTGCTTGTTCATCCCACTGTCCCCGGTTTTCTGTAAAAGCCAGTGGCATAGAGGTAAGGTTCTTTTCGATAATTAGTTGTTGTTGTGAATTTGCTGAGATGTTAGTTCCAGAGTTTTGGACAGCACTTGCTGTAACCTGAACTAACACAACCAGCAGGATACTACGGATTACCAATCGTCGCATATGTATATCTCCTGTCTCGTAGAGTTAGGAAGGACATTACAGGATAGCAAAAGCAGGCCTGATTGTCAAGGATATAGCTGATAGCCGTAGTCAAGTTCCCAGCCTGCTGGAGCTCTTGTTTTCTATTGCACGACAAATCGGAGCGGCTATATTAGGCTAGCAGCTTGTTGATAAACCCTATTCACAGTTGTGTCGGGTCCTTGTCCCGTCAAGACGGGATTGTGACCTGACACGTAAGTGCATGTCAGACAATAGCGGCAGGTCTCACGTATTCGCCCAGGCGAATTCGAAGGACCAGCCGCAACTACACAAGAGGACTTTTTCAACAAGCCCCTAGGAGGTACCGATCATGACCTCAATTGAAACCATTGTCAATCGACAGATTCTCAAGTGGGAACTTGAGAAGAAGGAAACTGAGCAAATTGAAGAGGACCGCCCTCGACCGTCGCCAATTGTGACGATCAGTCGTCAGAGCGGCAGTCGTGGGTCTTACTTCGGTTCTCGTCTGGCCCAGCGGTTGGGCTACCAGCGACTGCACCGGGATGCGATCGACCTGATATGCGAATCATCAGGATACCGTAAGCGGATCATAGAATCATTGGACGGAAGATTTCGAGGTCGTCTGGAACTGCTGGCGGAGGCCATCGTCACCGGACAGATCGTTGACCTTACGGATTATGCCAGGCAACTGTGTAAGGTAGTGCTGTCAATGTCAGAGCTGGGCGGCGTCGTGCTCATGGGACGGGGTGGTAATTTCATTCTGGGCTCAAAACGCGGCTTTCACCTGCGGGTGATCTGTCCCCGCGAAAAAAGAATCGAAAACCTCATCAAGTACAAGAAGATGACTACCGATGAGGCGTCCACCGCTATTGACCGCTCCGATGAAAACCGGCGTAAGTTTGCCGAGGAACTCTTTGGCTTCGACATCGACGATCCCCGCCAGTATGACATGGTAATTAACTCGTCGCTGATTGATGTCGAGGACATGGTCAACATCGCTGTGATTGCGATCAAGGCCAAGATGTCCAAACTGACCTACCTCGACCACGATCAGTTATAGCGTTATTAATATTCTCAAAACTGATCGGTGCGAAGCATAACCAGCGTGCAGGCGTTGAGGACTTCGATGCCGTCCTCCTTGAGCTTTTCTGCAAGTTCTTCGTTTTCGGCACCAGGATTGAAAATGACTCTTTTCGGTTGGAGTTTTACAATTTGATCGTACGCACCATCGGAAATTTTCGCGTTCACATAGCAAGTGACAGTATCAACCGGCGCATCAATCTGATCAAGTGAGCTCACACCCAAAACCCCATCAACCGTATGACCCGCGGGATGAACCGGAATCGGTTTATGACCATATTCCTTGAGCATCTTCACAGCTTTGAACGAATAACGGTTTTCTTTGGGTGAAGCACCCAACACCGCTACTGTCGAGTTCTCGGGAGCTTTATACATCTTTATTTCTCATCTTCATTGACTGCTACTTTTTTCTATTTGTTCCCTCTCAAACAACCCGGCTGATTCCAGGTTCCAACCGAAAGTCAAACTATCGGAAGAATCGACAGCGGATCAAACTTGGCTTTGATCTTGCGCGAATAGATGGCATCGGTTTCACTGATAGATTCGTCCAATCCAGAGAGAAAATGCCGTCGATCAATCGCTTTCATTTTCATGGTTGCGTACTCTTCGGCGGCAGTGAGCGGCATCACTCGGAAAGTGATACTGACCATCAATCCAAGAAGTCCCCACGATGCGGCATAAATCTTAACAATATCATAGCCCGAAACCGATTTGAAACAGATTGAGCCGGGGGTAATAATCTCGCCTTTCGGCGTAACAATTTCCGCCTGGAGAAAATATTTTTTGATCGGCAGGTCGTGACCGTTGAGTTCCGCCGACAGATTGACCGCCACCGCACCACCAGTCGAACCAACATACGACAGCGCCGAATGTGGTGTGTAAAGCTGGTGCGATTCAAGCTCTTTGTTGATCTCACGCATAGGGTATCCGGAACCAACCCTGACAAACAGGTCGGTCTCAGAGATTTCGTGAACATGGTTGAGGCGATCGGTTCTAACAATCAGCAGGTCGGCAAACGACTCACCATCCGGATCGATATTGTTGCCATAACCGGTGATATACACCTGCTGGCCAGCGGCCCCGGCCATCTTGAACAAACGGGCCGCTTCGTCAGCCGATTCAGGGTGAAACGTAGCCAGTCGCTTCTGAAATGTCAGACGATCATCGGGAAACTCGGCCCGGATCGTATCGAGAAAATCAGCAATCTTGCTCATCCCGAAAGATAACCGACTGGCAGTCGCTGTCAACTATGTAGTGAGTCCTTGCAGGTCGGGTTCACGAGTCGTGAGCGAAGCAAACGAAGAGCAACCCGACATCTGAACCAAGCGGCAGATGAGGACCCGCCAAGGCGGGCCGGGTATATATCTGTCATGCTCGCGAAAGCGAGACCTGTAGGTCGAAGGGCGACAATGGCAAATGTGGACCTCTGCCGGGCACATAACACACCCACTACATGTAGACTACATGCCGCAGAACCACAAGGGGTTCTGCGCTACAAGACTGCTGGGCACGTTACCAATAAGAAAGGCCCAGTCATAAGACCGGGCCTTTTGGATGTTACATTAGAACTGCGGGTCGGCTTAGTACATGCCGCCCATGCCGCCACCCATGCCACCCATGCCGCCCATACCGGGATCAGGCATGCCACCACCACCGGACTTATCATCCGGCTTGTCACAGATAACAGCTTCAGTAGTCAGAAGCAGACCGGCGATTGAAGCCGCATTCTCCAGAGCAGTGCGGGTTACCTTGGTCGGGTCAACCACACCGGCTTTGAACATGTCTTCGTACGTATCGGTCAAAGCATTGTAACCAAAGGCACCGGACTCGCCAATAACCTTATTGACAACAATCGAACCCTCAACACCGGAGTTAGTTGAGATTTGACGGATCGGCTCTTCGAGCGCACGGCGCACGATATTGATCCCAACCATTTCTTCCTCGTCAGCCTTGATGCCGTCGAGAGCCTTGATGGCGCGAAGCATCGCCACGCCGCCGCCCGGCACAATACCTTCGGCAACCGCGGCGCGAGTAGCGTGAAGAGCGTCCTCAACCCGAGCCTTCTTCTCTTTCATCTCGGTCTCAGTCGCCGCGCCTACGTTGATCACCGCTACACCGCCAGCCAACTTAGCCAGACGTTCCTGCAGTTTCGCGCGATCGTAATCGGAGGAAGTATCTTCGATCTGTTTGCGGATTTGACCGATACGAGCCTTGATACCATCCTTCTCGCCAGCGCCTTCCACGATTGTGGTGTTGTCCTTGTCAATCGTGACCTTTTTGGCGGAACCGAGATCGGCAACAACCGCGTTTTCGAGTTTGAACCCGACCTCTTCGGAGATCACTTTGCCACCGGTAAGGGTAGCGATATCTTCAAGCATAGCTTTCCGACGATCACCAAAACCCGGAGCCTTGACCGCGCTAACCTTGATGGTGCCGCGCAGTTTGTTGACTACCAGCGTCGCCAATGCTTCGCCTTCAATATCTTCAGCAATAATCATCAGCGGACGTCCGCCCTGGGCAACCTTCTCAAGCAACGGCAGGAGATCTTTCATATTGGAGATCTTCTTGTCGTGAATCAGGATATATGGCTCTTCGAGAATAGCTTCCATCGCATCCGGATCAGTCACGAAATATGGTGAGACATAACCGCGGTCAAACTGCATACCTTCGACAACGTCCAAAGTCGTATCGGCGGTTTTGGCCTCTTCAACCGTGATAACGCCATCCTTGCCAACTTTCTCCATAGCTTCGGCGATCAGATCACCAATATGCTTGTCGTTGTTAGCGGAAATGGAACCAATCTGCGAAATCTCTTCCTTGCCGGTTACCGGTTTGGACATTTTGCTAATTTCGTTGGTGACATTCTTGACAGCCATATCAACACCGCGCTTGATCGACATCGGGTTGTTCCCGGCGATCACACTTTTGAGGCCTTCACGGAAAATCGACTGGGCCAATAGAGTGGCGGTAGTGGTACCGTCGCCAGTATCATCGGAAGTCTTGGTAGCAACTTCCTTGACCATCTGCGCGCCCATATTCTCGAATACATTCTCGAGTTCGATTTCTCTTGCTACCGTAACACCATCTTTGGTGATAGTCGGTGAGCCAAACTTTTTGTCAATCGCTACATTGCGACCACGGGGCCCTAACGTCACTTTGACCGCATCGGCCAGTTTGTCGACGCCGATCTTGAGCTTATTGCGAGCCTCAGCATCAAATTCTATAAGTTTCGACATTATATTTTTCTCCTGGAATCACTTTTTAACTGTTAACGACGATCGCGAAAATATCGGACTCGCGCATAATAAGGTATTCGTCAGTCTCGATTGAGACTTCGGTACCACTGTACTTACCGTACAAAACGCGGTCACCTTTTTTCAACTGCATATTAACCGTCTTGCCGTCGTCAGTTACACGGCCTGGGCCAACTTCCATGATTTCGCCCTGCATCGGTTTTTCTTTGGCGGTATCCGGAATGATAATTCCGCCCTTTTTCATTTCAAGCTCTTCGAGCGGCTTGACAACTACGCGGTCAGCCAGCGGTTTTACCTGCATGACGTACCTCCTTTAATATTATGGTTAATCATGTTTATGTATTTTGTCTTCATCGTATTTTCATTTTCGCCGCCGGTTATTGCCAGCTTCGTTGTTAGCACTCTACTCAGATGAGTGCTAATTCGCTGTTAATATCTATTTAACTCGGAATTTGTCAAGAAGTTTCAATAATAATTACTGATTTTCACGAAAAAACTGCCGGAGTCTGCCATTTTGGCGGTGCGAGGTGGCAGTCATGTGCTTTGGGAAGAATATTGTCGGGTCTCTCCGTTCGCTAAAGCACCCGTCTGAACCCGACCTGCGATACTAATTCAAGTCAGCTATCAACCGCAGACCGTCGAGAGTCAGGTTCGGTTCGACCTGCTGGATATGGCGTGAGTGTTTTTCGATCCCCCCTGCCAAACCGCCAGTGGCGACGACCGTTGTGTTCTCGAATCCGGTCTCATCTATGATGCGCTCAATAATATAATCAACCTGACCGACCGTCCCGAAAAACAATCCCGACTTGAGTGCCCCCGCCGTTGATTTGCCAACTACTCGTTCGGGTGGCTCGATCTTGATCTCAAACAGCTTCGCGGCTCGGCGCGCAAGTTCAGCCATCGAAGTTTTCGGGCCGGGGATAATTACGCCGCCGATGTAGGCTCCCTCATCGCTGATAATATCGAACGTGGTAGCGGTACCAAAGTCGACAACAATAGAAGGACCACCATAGCGCTTGAATACAGCCGCCGCATTGGCGATCCGATCAGCGCCGACTTCGTCTGGCTGGTCGATCTCGATTTTGACCGGCAGTTCGATCTGTGCCATGACAATGATAGCCTCAACACCAAACACTTTGCGGACAGCTTGTTCGAACACCGAAGTCAACGGCGGCACCACCGACCCGACAACAATCTTGTTGATTTGGTGTGGAGCCAGGTTCTTTTGTTCGAGCAGGTCGCCAAGAAATAATGACGCCTGGTTGGCGGTCATCTCCAACTGCGAGGTCGCCCGAAACGAGTCGGTTAGTTGGTCGTGATCAAAAATTCCGACAACAACGTTGGTATTACCGATGTCAATAGCCAAGAGCATGGGGGAATATAGGTATAGGGGCCATGAAGTCAAACCTCACCTTCCAGTAAGATAAAGTTTCCGACCCGCACCAGGAACATTATATTAACTTCATGTCAAAACCTGCACCGACATACTGTTTAGGGCCGGATTTCTATAACAAGCTGATTGAGTTCGTGGCTCGGTTTCAACAAGAGGGCTACGACCTGTTTAGCGAGGAATTCGCGCAACTTGATGAATTCATCGCGGCGGCTCATACCGACCAGTCGGACCGAACCGATAAAGGTCTTCGGCGCACACCAAAAATTAAGTACCTGCTTGAAGCGGTATCATTCAAAATCTATGATCAGCTCAATCGCGACAGGTTCAACCAGGCAAAAAGAACGGTGATTGTTCTCCCCGACTGCTTGAACCTCCACAACCCGGACTGTCTCAAGACCGATGAAAAATGGGGCGACCAGTGCCAACAATGTGTCGATAACTGTCAGGCTAACGAAGTTGTCGAGCTGGCGGAGCAATACGGAATTGAAGTCGTGTTCTCCAAGCGAAAACTGACTGAGCAGATCAAACACTTTTCTGAGAAACATAATGACCTCGGGGTGATTGGCATTGGCTGTCTTCTGATGTTAGCTGAAGGAATGCGATCAGCGGCCGATGCCGGAGTACCCGCTCGGGGCGTGCTATTGAATTTCACCGGTTGTGAACATTGGAATGACGAACCGTTTGCTTCGGAATTTCCACTCGACCAATTGAAAACAATCTTAGAGGAGAAGTATGGATAAGCGTTTCCGCCGACTGACAATTGACGACTACAACGATATGCTTCGTGTCTGGGCGGTGGCCGGACTGCCGATCAAACCGAACGGGCGTGATAGTCGGAGTATGATTGAGACTGAGATCGGGCGAGATCATTGCGCGTTCTTAGGTGTATTCGACAGCGACCGGATGGTCGGCGTGACTATCGCACAGTATGATGGCCGACGGGGCTGGATTTGTCGACTTGCGGTCGATCCAGACTTTCGAGGTCTCGGACTGGCTCAGGATCTGATACAAAAAGGCGAAGAATTCCTGGCTCAATATGGCGAAGTGGTAGTATGTGCCCTAATTGAAGAGCTAAATATGCCGTCAATGGATTTGTTTGAAAAAGCGGGATTCCGTTGCGAAAACGAGATCAAATACTGGACCAGGCGACCGCGCGCCGATCTGTAGGGATTAGGTGGTTAGTGTTGTAGAAAAGTAGGTCAGGTTGCTTGCAACCTGACACTGGCAGATGTATAGAGGCTGTCCCGAAAGTCGACTCCAAGTGTTTCGACAGGTCTTTGCATCGACGAAGTCGACGTTGTGACTTGGCGACTATTGTGCAAAGATGATGTTGGTCA
>JAGGTI010000008.1 GCA_021163775.1 Candidatus Zixiibacteriota bacterium | reverse complement strand
GATGATAATCGTGACAGGGAAAAGATATTTTGTGTTGATGCTCCTCGTCGGATTGGCTTTTGCCGCCAACGGATCGGCGCAGGGAACAAGTGCTTTTGATGAACTGGTGATTTTTAGAGATTCTGCAAAAGTTCTTGAAGCACCGGTTTTTGCACCAAAAATCTGGGAGAAGGCCCACAAGAAATTTGTGGAGGCCGAGAAATCAATTCGGCTCAACAAGAAACAGAAATCTATCAACGAGAATGTTTCCGAAGCACGTGAGTACACCGAAAATGCGATAAAAGCAACCAGTCAGGGCAAGCACATTCTTGAGGTCTATCTGCCTCCGCGCGATAAAGCGATCAAGGCCAAGGCTGTAATTCTCGTGCCCGAATTATATCAGAAGGCTGAGATTCAGTTTATGAAAGCAACGGCCAAAGTTGAGTCTGGAGATGTCAAGGGGGCGCTCAAAGAGGCCGAAAAATCCAGTCCGCTCTTTGATTACGCTGAAGTTGAAGCTATTCGGGAAGATATTTTGGGCGAGGCTGATCGCCTGATCGCCAAAGCGACTGTTGACGATGCTACCAAGTTTGCTATAGCTACGTTGGATCGCGCCCAATCTGCTCGGGAGAAGGCTAACAGCCTGATTACCGCCGACAGGTATGACCGCGAGGCGGCGACCGCCGAAGCTGTTCGGGCCGAATACGAGGCGCGTCACGCATCAAACATAGGGCTTTCGGTCCGATCACTAAAACGGAACGATCAGGCTTGGGAAAAATTGATGCTTGAGTATGAGATTCAGATGAACCGGGTCGGCGAAGCTATCGGCCTGGAGTATCTGCCGTTCGATCAGGGCTCATTCGCCGCCGCTGACACACTGATAAACTACATCAAGGCTTTGCAGAGTGAGAAGGATGAAATCTCAGGACAGATGAGCACGCTGTCGAGTGATGTCACCCAACAGATTGAGGCTTTGTTGGAGATGGTCGGGGCTACCGCGGCGACTGACACGCCGGTAGAGATGGCTCGCCTGGTAGGTGATAAAATTACTGAACTGTTAGCCGAAAATCAGTCGCTTGCTGAACAACTGAAAACCAGTGAGGCCGAATTGATGCAGTTGACTCAGGAACATGAGGCAATCTCCGGCGAATTGTCTGGTCGGGTCGAAAAGGAAGAGAAGTTCCGCACCGCCAAGACGATGCTTAATCCATCGGAGGGCGAGGTGCTGTTTAATTCATCCAACGATATTGTGCTACGCCTAAGTGGGCTATCGTTCGCAATCGGCAAGAGCGATATTCAGGATGATCATGTTCCTTTGTTGGAAAAGGTCAAGAAAGTCATTGAACTGTTTCCCGGATCGCAACTGGTCGTGGAGGGGCACACTGATGCCTCGGGCGAACCTGCCGCTAACGTCACGCTTTCGGAAAAGCGCGCTTTTGCGGTGATGCAGTATCTTCGGCAGTCTTTGCTTATACCGGCCAACCAGATTCAATCGATGGGCTACGGATCGGATCGGCCGGTGGCATCGAATCAAACCGCCGATGGGCGTGCTAAGAATCGCCGTATTGATGTGATTATTATGAGATAATTTTTGAGCTGTTGGGGCGACGGGGTAGCAGTCTACATATTTTCGTCTACCGGTTTAGGTACGTGCATAGCCTGTGGTTGACACCACGGGATCGATTCGACTTTCAGAGGTTCATCGGGTGCCGCAGTCAGTTCCATGGATAGTATTGCGATTGCGCAACTGCATAGAGCGGACGTAAAATCTTCAATTTTGAAACTCTGTGCCCAGAGGGTATGTTTGGCCCGAAGGATATCATCGAATTCGCCGGTATAGGTTTTTTCTACAGTAGCTTGTTTTCGTCGTTCGTTCGGTTTCCAGTTGATATGTGTGCTTACAATACCGATTCCTCTACTATCGAGCGACATGCACTCCATCACGGTAATCAGATAGCGATTATTGGAGGTTGCCAGTCGTATCGCTAAACGCAGTTCCAGGCCGGATTCCGGAACCTCATCTCTGTTGACTGGAAATTCCTGGATCAAATCCTCCCAGGAGTCGGCGGCAGTTCCTGACGGTATTTTTACTTCGGCCAGCCAGTTATTCAGCAGTTCTTTGAGTTTGTCCGCGGGTAGGCGGCGGCTTCTGGCCTGCTCATCCTTGACCTGCTTCGCCATCATCTTCTTTTTTGTCTTTGCGTCTACCATATAAACACTCCAACCCGTTCCAGTAGCGAGGAATCGAGTCCAGGCTTGTTATCTATTATCGGCAGTTGGCTTAGGATCGTGAACCCTCGCGATTTTTCGGCTTTAATGATTTGCCCGAACATTTGCCGAATGGTTTGTGTACAGGACCGCCGCTTGACATTTGGGCGGCCCTGAACGTCATTGGTATAAGACAATAAGAGGGTAGTATATGAGAATTCATCCCCGTGTCATCGCGGTCGCTGTGGCCGCCGGGCTGGTCACGCTGACGGCGCAACCATTGGTTGCAACCATGCCCACAACACCGCAGTACTTTGACTATACTCTGGAACCTAAGTCGTTGCCCGACAATCCCGGGCCGGTTGAGTTGGAATTCACCCTAAAAATGAAACCCGAATACGAGTGCGACTCGGTTCTGGTTCAGGTTGGCGTCTGGAAACAACTGGTCTACAACGGCCCCGCAGAGTTTTGGGCTTCTCTGGTGGAAACAGGAGAATATTCAACTACTTTGTCGGTCATTGTGCCGCCCAATGATACGTCGGCGCTAAATATCAGGCTGACGTGCCGGGGGGGGGCGTGTACAAGGATTCCCCAAGACATTCATAACAACCGGTGACACGATAGCTGTGCTTGACTACGTCCCTACACCTTTGGGTCCCGAGCTGAGGCGGATACGTGCCGACCGTTATTTGGTGCGATCAGGATCGTGGCGGGAAACGATAGCTCCCCCACCGTGGGTAACGGAAGAGCAGTTACAAGAAAAACATATTGTGGCAATAGGTCTGAGCGATAAGGACGACTTTGCCTTTGCCGAGAGTCTGTTGGGGGAGATTCCTGACTCCACGATGATACCCGGCACCAGACAAGCGTACTTGCTCAAGATGACGCTGGATCACCTTTTGCGCATGACAGAGCGTGGCATTAGAGTCGACCAGTGGCCCGAACAAACCGAACTGGTGTTTGAAAAAGGTGTCCAACAACCGGATGAGACCCCGCCGAATAGGGAAAACGCTATCCCTGTGACGCCAAAAAAGAGCCGTACCGAGCAGTACTGGGAGCAATGTGGATTGAGCAAGGAGATGCTTGAGGATAGGAGCCGTCTTACCGAAGAGCAGTTGCAGACAAAGCACACGGTGGTAATTGGTCTCAGCGATGCGGAGCACTACGAGTTTGCCGAAAGCCTGTTGGGACCGATACCCGACTCAGCGAAGATTACTGACCAGGAAGGAGGTTTCATACTCCAAGTAACACTGGATCATCTTCTGCGTATGTCAGAACATGGCATAATGTATAACCCTTCGCCGGAATATCGCGAACTGCTGTTGAAAAGAAATATCCAACAACCGGATGAAGCTCCATCGAATGAGGAAAGCTCCCTCCAAGTGAAAGAGGATGCCTGAGTTTTAGCTACCTTTTCGGCCGGGGTGGTCGGTGAGTCCGATTGACTGACTGCCCTCAAGAGCGGCAATCTGGGCTTTTACCGGCTCAATATACTGTGTGTATTGCTCTGGTGCGAATTTGATGAACTCACGATAAGCGGCAATCGCTTCGGCGATACGTCCCACTTTCTGACAGGCACGTGCTCTATTGAACTGCACCATGCCCGATTCCGGAGATAGTGCAAGCGCTTTGTGGTAGTCGTCAATGGCTCGGCCATAGTCACCCTTGTCGGCAAAGGCGATACCGCGCCCGGCGTACACTTCTGCCGCCAACAACGGATCAACCTTGAGTGCTCGGCGATAGTCGGGTACATCAAGCAGAGAATCCAAAATATCATAGCTGAATATCTTGGCCCCATTGCCGTTAAGGTGATGGAAATCTTTGAAGTCGGTACGACTATCCAGAGTCATCGCCTGGTTGAAGTCGTAAAAACGAACTCCGTGACCGGCGGCAAGGTTTTTGATCTTCGTGGTGATTTCAGTATAGTTGGTGATAATCGGTTGCCACTCTTTCGGAACCGGCGCCACAACTAAAATCAGTTCGGAACCACGTTCCCGCACCATTCGGATGATGTCATCGAGATACTCAAGTTGTACATCTGGAATATGCACGTCCGCTGGTTGTTCCGAAAAATGTTCCTGATTGAAGTTCTTGGCCACCACCGCGCCACCGGGTAGATAAGCATCCATCGGCCGATCCTGCATCTCAAATTTATCGTGCGGTGTGGTAATTGACGACAGGGCACGACTGACCACAGCGTTGACCGCGTGCGGATGCTGGGTAGCCAAAGCCATTTGCGCGGTTTCCCACGCCATCGGAGTATTGATCATCAGATCATAGAACGATTCGACACCATCCTTGGCGAGAGTGTGCAGGTTGACTTCGAATACGGTCAGCTTCGGATTCAATTGGTCAAAGTACCGTTTGAGCAAATACTTGGTGTTCAGCGGAGTTTGCGATGGCGTCCCCATATTGAACGTGGTCAACCCGAGCCGTTTGAACACATGAGGCGCGAACGAATAATAGCAACGGGAGGAGCCCAGGAAGAGGATGTCAATATCTTGGTACTCTTCAATTTCTCGGTAGCGGTTCAGGGTGTAGCCGAAACCGCCCGGCAAAGTGTAATTGTGGGTGACGAATTGGTACAGGTTGTATTCGTACTGGTAGTCGTTGAAGTCCGGTGCCGGTGTATGCGACATGACGAATATCGTTGCGGGATAGATTAGAACCAGTCCGACGACAAACAATCCGGCGCGCCTCAGCAGGTGGATGATATCAGAATTGGAAATAGATGAACGGGGCATGCTCATACACTCCAAACAGAATGATCCCGATTATGGCGGTGTAGTAGACCGCCCATCTTTGCCAGGTTGGCCGCATCAATAGTAATCTCTGCACACCACCTCGGCGTTGTTGCCACTGTACAACAGTTAGTAAACCTATTAGTCCGAGCGCGATAGTGATATCAAACCAGCCGCGGGATAGATTGTTGGCGTAGAATCCTGTCGTGAGGTCAACGCTCAGTCGTGCGAAATTGATGTTCAACATATTTCGTAAGATAAGGACCGCGTCCGATAAGCTATTGGCCCGAAAGAAGACCCAGGCGAACAGTACCAGATGAAACGTGACAACAACCCGCAGGATTTTTTGTAGTTGGGGTCGGTCATTGAGTCCAAGCGACGAAGACCAGCGTTCTCTCCATTTGCGGGTAATATCGGCGATCACCATATAGCCGCCGTGCAGGCCACCCCACGCCAGAAAAGTCCAGTTGGCACCGTGCCACAATCCGCTTAATAAAAAAACGACCATCAGGTTGTAGTACCAACGCCAGCGCAGAACCCGGTTGCCGCCGAGCGATATGTAGACGTAATCCCGAAACCAGGTTGATAGGGAGATGTGCCACCGTTTCCAGAAATCAGCGATTGAGTTGGCGAAATATGGTCGCCGGAAGTTTTGCATCAGATCAAAGCCCATGATTCTTGCTGAGCCGATAGCGATATCGGAGTAGCCGGAGAAATCACAGTAGATCTGAAAGGCGAAGAAATAGGTCGCGAGGATCAACGGTCCACCAGAGTAGTCGCCGGGGTTGTTGTAGACCTGATTGACATAGATGGCCAGTCGGTCGGCAATCACGATCTTTTTGAACAGACCCCACAGGACCAGGCGAAGGCCGTCAACCGCGCGAGCGTATTCGAATTCATGCTTCTCGAAGAATTGCGGCAAGAGTCTTGTTGAGCGTTCGATAGGGCCGGCCACCAGTTGTGGAAAGAATGACACGTAGACGGCGAAGATACCGAAATGCCTTTCGGCTGGACGCACGCCGCGGTAAACGTCGATTGTATAGCTCAAGGTCTGAAAAGTGTAGAACGAGATGCCGACCGGCAGGAGCAGATCCAGCATCGGCGCACCGTAGAATATATTCAAACTGTCGCACAGCGCATGAACCGAGCCATTGAAGAAATTGAAATACTTGAATGAAAACAACAGGCCGAGATTGGCCACCAGCGATACGATCAGGTATTTCTTCCGTTTAGGCTTTTCATCGCAGGCATCCATTTGTAGCGCAGTCCAATAGTCGATCAGAGTGGAAGCGAGAATGAGAATCACATATTCCGCTTTCCAGCACATGTAAAAATAGTAGCTGGCAGACAGCAGTAAGGCCCAGCGGAACCGATGCGGCAGGGCAAAATAGGCCGCTACGACAAGCGGGAGGAATATCAGATATTCAAGAGAATTGAACTGCATTTTCGATCGGCGTCCTAATCACTATTTGATGCGACCTCCTGTCGCGACTGTGTGACGTCACACAGCTATCACAATTAATGTCGGCCGATATTTTAAGAACTTTAGTCAAGGGTAGGGGGATTTTGCGTGATTAGTGTGGTGCGGAATTACTGAGGCGGATCACCCCCGTAAGTGTGTGGAGCACCGAATGTTATATCTACAGGGTGCGTCTTGGGTAAAGTCGGGCTTAAATGCGCTCAGCGACCGGTATCGACCAGTTTCATATGTTCCCAGTCTGTACCAAAGATGGCCTCGGCCTCACCGGCGGCTTCCTCGATAAATTCTTTGGGTACCATGAGGGTGGTTCCCACACCAGCGACCGGTTGGAACGACGACACCCCCACCGCGCCGATCTTGCTGAAATGACCACTGCTGTCGCTCAGTATGGCTGGGATTTCCTTATTACGAAGAACCTCCAAAATCATCGAGCCGTATTGGGGTGAAGTTATCCGTGCAATCGGTGTCCAATCGTATTGCGGATCATCGTTTGCTTCCGGTTCCAGCGGCAGACTGGCGACCAGCTTTTCACCGCAGTCGGGACATTCGCTGATCTCGGGTCGATACTCGTACTTACACTTGGGGCAAAATGGCATGATCGGTTCCTCCGTCCGGTTGGCGCAGACGCCTGTTATCTCATCATACGGAATACGTTGTTACGCGTCAACTATTCAACAAGGCTTGGTGACAGAACCGGATTGGTGTATGTTGTAAATAATTGCTTTTATCAGGAGTAAGAAATGAAGATCGGTTATGTGCAAATGGCGCCCGTTTTGGGCGATCTCGATAAGAATATTCAAACTATAGAACGACTGTTGCCGCAGGCCGATGGAGTAGACCTGCTCGTACTTCCGGAGTTGTGCCACTCCGGTTATAGATTCGAGTCGCGCGATGAAGCGTGGGAAACATCCGAAGCCATCAGTACTGGTCGGTTTGTCGAATTTCTCAAGACCGTCTGCGCCGAGCGGCAAACATATATCGTCGCCGGAGTCAACGAACGCGACGGGGAGAAGCTGTACAACAGTTCGGTGCTGGTTGGGCCGGACGGTTTTGTGGGCAAATATCGCAAGCTACACCTGTTCATGGATGAAAAGGATATTTTCGAGCCGGGGGATTTGGGTTTGCCGATTTTTGATATCGGCACCTGCAAAGTGGGGATGTTGATCTGTTTCGACTGGGTCTTTCCTGAAGCCTGGCGGGTGCTGGCGCTTAAGGGCGCGGACATTATCTGTCACCCGTCCAATCTGGTCATCCCCGGCCTGTGTCAGAAAGCGTTGCCGGTGCATGCGGTGTGCAACCGGATATTTGTGGTCACGGCTAACCGGATCGGCACCGAACGCGACTTGACCTTCACTGGTCTCTCTACTTTTGCTGACCCACGTTCGGAAGTTTTGATTCAGGCGTCACCGGACAGGGAAGAGGTCGGGTTGGTTGATATTGATATCGCTCTGGCGCGTGACAAGAACGTCACCCCCCGCAATCATGTGTTCAATGACCGCCGCCCGGCGGAGTATGAGTTACTTTTTGACAAATGATTGGACTGTTGATATTATTAAAAAACCCGAAAGGCTTGGTTACAGTGTTAAGTGTTTAATATGCGAAACAGTGAGATAAAAGATTATGGGATTTTTCAAAAGCTTGTTCAACAGATCGCCCAAACCGGGTAAGCCCCAACCAACAACCCATGAAACCTTTGAGCAGGATGTCCTCGCTTCAGATCTCCCTGCTGTGGTTGATTTCTGGTCGTCTCGTTGTCCACCCTGTCAAGTTATGGGAGGACTGCTGAATGAAATTGGACCGGATTATGCTGGACGGGTCAACATCTTCAAACTAAACGTAGATCATTACCCTGAAATCGCCGCCCGATACCAGATACGGAGCATTCCCACAATTATCTTTTTCCGCCAGGGAAGATCTGTCGATAAGGTTGTGGGACTTTTACCGCTTAATCCACTGAAAGAAAAAATGGATAAGTTTTGCCGTTAACACGGTTCTCGCAGACTGAATGCCCTCCATGTCCTCTGATAAAAGGAGAAATAACTGACGTAACTAGTCTGTGTCCTTAGAGGATTGTTGTTAATCCTATGAGATAGTGGCGCTTAGAAAAAATCGGGGTGAGAGGATTTGAACCTCCGCCGCCTCGTTGTCCCGCAACAAGTTCCGCGCCCCTGTGCTGGATTTGTGCTGTAATTGTGGCTGTTATCCCTATTTAACTTGAGGCA
>JAGGTI010000041.1 GCA_021163775.1 Candidatus Zixiibacteriota bacterium | reverse complement strand
AGTCACGGTTGCTTGCAACCTGACATTGTATCTGCCAAAACCCGTTCACCAAAAACAATACAACACAAGCATATCTATTAACAAATAAAGACTTAGACTTTATTCAGCAAACTCTAATTCCAAAATGTCTACCGTAAGATAAAGCTTATGCCAGGAAGATTCGATTGATGAGTTGATCCGGCACAAAAGGATCGTTTGTCGTGCGGGCAAAAAGCCAATTCACAGGATCTACGAAAAGTTGACATATTTGACAATTGACTAAGTCGTACTGATTGAGCATGATGCTAAAGATGAAAAGGTTTTGCTCTGGCCGTTCTTGATCAGCTGATCGACAGCAGTCAGTGGTAATGATGGGGTTGTCGCGTGTTTACGGTTACTGAAGGGAAACTTATGAAACTACCAACCAGGATAACATTGTCGGTACTAATACTTGTGGCCGGTTTTTTGAGTATGTGGGCATTGCTAAGCCTGAAGACAGGGACGCCCAAGCGGCCGCCGGAGGTTCGGACGAAGATAGTCGAAACCGCGATTGTCCAGTTACAACCCGTTCAGACCAGGATTATTACCTACGGAAGGGTTACCAGTACTCAACCAGTGATGTTTTACGCTGAGGTCGCAGGCACTCTTCAGCCGGGGACAGTACCCTTCAAGCCGGCCCAGTCCTTTTCGAAGGGTGATCTACTGGTGAAAATCGACGATCGCCAGGCTCGCCTCAATCTGAATAGTACGTTAAGCGATTTGATGACGGCTCTGGCTACGGTTCTTCCTGAGATCAAGGTTGATTTCCCAGACGAATATCAAGTATGGCAGGATTACTTCAATTCCTGTCAGTTCGACAAGAAGATTGCGCCTCTTCCGGAGACAAGCAATCCGAAGGTCAAGTTGTATCTGTCCAGGTTCAATGTCTACAAGCTGTATTTTTCTGTTTGCAATCTGGAGATTCTGTTAGACAAGCACTATTTCTACGCTCCGTTTGATGGCTCAATCGTATCGGCCAGCTTGCGGGTTGGCTCTTCGGTTCGAGTCGGTACCCTGCTGGGGGAGATCATTAATCTTGAGCAGATGGAAGTAGGAATGCCGGTGGAAGCTAAGGACATCCGATGGATTGATCAACAGCAGTTGATTACGTTTGCTTCAACGGAGATCCCCGGTGAATGGACTGGGAGCATTACACGGATAGGAAGTGACATCGACACGCGCACCCAGACGGTACAGATTTATGTATCGATGAATAATGAACCGGGAACTGCGCTGTTAAACGGGACTTTCCTTGAAGCGCGTATCCTTGGCCACAGCATCGACAATGCCTATGCTGTTCCGCCCAGGGCAATATATGAAGACAGGTACGTTTATCTGATTACCGATGGCAAGTTGGAACGCAGGCCGGTCACGATTATTCGTCGGGAGCCCGACCGGATAATCATTGATGGTGGTGTCAAGAATGGTGACACGCTGGTAGTGGAAATCATGCAGGGGGTAGCTCCGGGAATGCCAGCCAGTTCGCGTACAATGACAACTGAAAATCGGGGGCACTGATGCAAAGAGTTATTGCCTATCTTATTCGGTATCCCATCTGGGTGACCGTGCTCATGTCCGGTGTTGTGTTATACGGGTTGTTGTCTCTGTCGCAATTGCGTTTTTCCTTTTTTCCGGAAAGTCAACCCAAGGTCATAAGTGTTGAGGTTGTCTATCCCGGAGCGGCCCCGGAAGAAGTTGAAGAGGGGGTTATCCTCAAGATAGAAGAGAACCTCGACGGTTTGCAGGGAGTAGAACGGGTTACGTCCGTTTCGCGAGAAAATTCGGGTGTCGTTACTGTGGAGTTGGTTCTGGGATCCGACATCGACAAAGTCCTGGCCGATATCAAGAATGCGGTTGATCGGATAAACTCTTTTCCCGTGGATGCCGAGAAGCCGGTTATCTACGAGCAGAAATTTCGTTCTCGGTCGCAGTCACTTGGACTCTATGGTGAAACGAACCGGTACAACCTGAAGTACATGGCTGAGGAACTGCGTGACGAACTATTGGCCACCGAAGAGATTTCACAGGTTACTCTCGCAGGTCTTCCGGCGTTGGAGTTTTCGATCGAGGTCTCCGAAGTGGACATGCGGCGTTATCAACTGACGTTCGATGAAATCCGTCAGGCTGTCGGTCAGGCCAATGTTAATATCTCCAGCGGTAAGATTGACAGTGACGATGAAGAGATACTCATTCGTGCCTGGGGGAGAGAGTACTATGCCGATGATCTGCTGGATATTCCGGTTCGCGGTAATCCCGACGGTACTGTTATCCACTTAAGGGACATTGCTACTGTCAGGGAACAGTGGGCGGATGTTCCAACCAAGTCGTATTACAACGGTCAGTACACAGTTGTACTTGATATCAACCAGACCGAAGATGAGGATATTCTGGCGATCGCCGATCGGACCAATAAGATTGTGGACCGGTTCAATGAAACGCATGAGACTGTGCAGGTTGCGGTTCTCAGGGACTTGACCATACCACTCAATCAGCGTATCACGTTGCTGGTCAAAAATGGATTGATCGGGCTGGTCCTGATAATGATCTGCCTTGGTTTTTTCCTTAATTTGCGACTCTCGTTTTGGGTGGCCGCGAGTATCCCCTTTTCATTTGCCGGGATGTTTATTATTGCCAATGCCGCAGGGATCACGGTTAACATCATGAGTCTGATGGGTATGATCATAGTGGTGGGTATTCTGGTTGATGATGCCATCGTTGTCGGAGAGAATGTCTTTGCGCACCATGAACGCGGTAAACCGGCACTGCAGGCGGCAATTGATGGTACGATGGAGGTGATTGCGCCGGTTTTCACGTCCGTTATGACCACGATTATTGTCTTCATGGGGATGTTCTATCTTGAAGGTAACATGGGTGAGATGATCTGGCAGGTAGCCCTGGTAGTTATTGCCTCGCTTCTCTTTTCGCTGGTCGAAGCATTCCTTATCCTGCCGTCGCATCTGGCTCACTCCAGGGGGTTGAGACCACAGAAAAAAACTATACCAATGCGAGAGAAGATAGAAAAAATCATCAAGTACTTCACCCACCAAATATATGCTCCGGTACTGAGGACTGCGTTGCGGCAAAAATGGATGGTTATAATAATGCCATTGGCTTTCGTTATGATTACCGTTGGTCTGCTGGGTGGTGGTCTTATCGGGGTTACTTTCTTCCCGAGTGTTGATGGTGACGAATTCCCGATCAATATTTCTCTTGTGGCTGGACGGCAGGAGATGGACACTGATGCTCTTCTGGCGAAAATCGAAGATGTCTGTTGGAAAGTCAATGAAGAGCTGAAGAGTGAGCGAGATGATGGGCTTGATGTTATCATTTCTATCAAACGCGATATTGGCAGTAATGATTTCGGCGAAACAGGGAGTCACACCGGTCGATTGTTTATTCGTCTGCTTGATGGCGAACAGCGAGGAATGGAGAGTTTTGAGATTGCCAATCGCATCCAGAAGGCAGTGGGTCCGGTGTCTGAGGCACAGAATATTACTTTTGGGAAGAGCGGGCATTTCGGTAAGGCGGTTTCGATAAGTCTCTTGGGGAATGATGTCGAACAACTGGCCAAAGCCGCTTCGTTACTCAAGACTGAACTGGAGGACTTCGCGTCGTTGAAGGATGTCACCGACAGTGACCAGAGGGGTCGTCGGGAAATCGACATTGCTTTGAAGCCCCGCGCTCATGCCTTGGGACTGACATTGCAGGAAGTCGTCGGGCAGGTACGTCAGGGGTTCTTCGGGCAGGAAATTCAGCGAATTCAACGTGGTCGGGATGAGATCAAGGTGTGGGTGCGTTACAGCCCTGAGGACCGGGCGGCCCTTGGGATTCTGGATAAGATGCGCATCCGTACTCCCGATGGAGCCGAATACCCTTTTAGCGAATTGGCTGAGTACACGATTGAACGTGGCCTTACGCAAATCAACCATCTGAATCGGAAACGCGAGATCAAGGTCGAGGCTAACCAGGCAGACCTCAAAGGTGATTTGCCGCCGATTTTAGCAGAGATTGAAGAGGATGTTCTGCCTCGTGTGCTAAACCAGGTGCAGGGAGTTACCGCTCTGTTTGAGGGGCAGTCACGGGATCAGAAAAAGATGATGACTTCCATGCGGAACGCCTTCTCGGTGGCTTTCCTTAGTATGTTTATCCTGATAGTCCTGGTGTTCCGCTCATATGCTCAGGCCGGCATTATTTTCTCGCTAATTCCTATCGGGTTTCTGGGTGCAATCTGGGGACATGGAATCCAGGGATTGCAAATAAGCATGCTGTCGGCGACTGGGATGATGGCTTTAGCGGGAATCATCATAAACGACAGCATTGTGTTTGTTGACCAGATCAACCGCTTCCTTCGTGAAGGTCAGAAAGTCAAGGATGCGGTGTTCAACGCAGGAATCGCCCGTCTGAGGCCAATTCTGCTGACAACTCTTACGACTTCTCTGGGGATGGCCCCACTTATTCTGGAGACAAGTAAACAGGCACAGTTCCTGATACCAATGGCGGCGGCGGTCGCTTACGGGTTAATGTTTGGCACGCTGATTTTGTTGATTGTTCTGCCAGCGACATTTCTGGCTTTCAACAGTGTCAGGGTAAGGTTTGCCGGAATATTCTCGGACGGACCGGTGACAGCAGAGTCGGTTGAACCGGCAGTGAGGGAGTTAGCCGTAATGATAGATAATTTCACCCAAGTTAAGGATGTCGGCCATGTTTAGATTATTGATATTTCCGGCCGTGCTGTTGGCAGTCTCTCTTAACGCTCAACCAATGATGACGCTGGAGGAAGCTATAGCACTGGGTTTGAAAAATAACTATGATATCCAGATAGCTCGCAACCAGGCGCAAATGGCTGTCAACAACAAGGGACTGGGGTTGGCTGGTTTCATGCCGACAGTAGATGTGTCCAGTGGCTATGGGGTGACCAATGGCGATCAAGAGATAGACCTGCCAATGTCCAGTGCTGAATCTGATATTGAGAATTTCAATGCTGAATTGTCTATTCGTTGGACCATCTTTGACGGATTTAAGATGTTCGTTGATCGCAGGAAGTTCAACGAGTTGGGACAGCGCGGTGAGTATCAGGCTCGAAGTCGGATAGAGGGTGCCATAGTTGCGATTTCAAATGCATATTTCAACCTGGTTCAGCAGGAGCAACTTCTTCAGGTGGCGCGTGATTCTCGTGACATTTCCGAAACTCGCCTGAGCAGGGAACGGGTGCGAAGTCAACTCGGAGGTTCTTCGTCAACCGACTTTCTCCACGCTCAGGTAGCCTTCAATTCCGATCAATCGACTTTGCTCAGTCGGGAATTGCTGGTTAGTGTTGCGCGTCAGCATCTGAATATTCTCCTCGGACAGGACCCATCAATAAAGTATTCTGTTGATAGTGAAATGTTCATACCCGAACTGACGTTGGACTTCGCGCATGTGCACGACTTGGCGTTGGAGAAAAACAGTAACTTGAAGACGGCGGAATTGGACAAAATAGTAGCGGATCGGTATGTTCAAAACGCCCGTTCATCGTTTTTCCCTCGTCTATCCGCTTTTGCAAGTTACAGCTACTCGGATCAGTCGCTCAATAGTAATGTGGGGCAGTATCCCGGTCTTGATGTCGGTACTCAAGCGACCAGCTCTACTGTCGGTTTATCTTTATCACTCAATTTGTTTAACGGACGAAGAAATAAAATTGAGTTGCAAAACGCACAGGTTGAAGCCAGCAACCGGATGCTGACTTTGCGGGATGTTCGGAATCGGTTGGTTGGGCTTGTGCGGGAGACATACGATACGTATCACCAAAGGATGGACATAGTCACTTTAGAGGAGCAGAATGTCGAAGCGGCTCGACAGAATCTTGATCTGCAACAGGAACGTCGGGAGCAGGGGATTGCCAGTTCACTTGAGTTTCGAGATGCCCAGTTAAGTTTGACAAAAGCGCAGACTTCCCTGATTACTGCTCGCCATCAGGCACGCATTTCTCGCCTGGAGATAGAACAACTCATCGGTTCGCTGGAGATTGATTAGCGGAGGCACACAAAGAATCGAACTTTCAGGAAGTGAGAGCTTCAACTCGACAAGGAGAGACAAAGTGCCTGGTGATATAAAACAGCAACGCCTCGCCTATGTTGACTCCCACCTTAAGTGTTTTAAGAACAATGCGGATCACTTCCCAAGATGTGGACTTCCGTCTCGTATCCCGACTATATATCTTTGAATAATCGGGCTAATGGGGGACACTACAACCGCTTGATCTCGGATAATAAGCATACATTGGTGATTCTATCAAATCTCCAATTGAATTACATAGCCCCTCTCCAGTTTTCCTGCTCCATAGCCAGGAATTTTTTCAGTTCTTCTTTTACCATCACCGTTATTTTCACTTCAACCTCTACGTCAAACCTTCCTATTGTCTCCCTTACACTATTAACGAGATGCTCTCCGATAGGAATATTAAGCATAGGAAACGCCATAATAACAGTAACTTTATTCTCCTTAATAGATGTTTCCTTGACTATTCCCAGGTCAACTAATGTACGATCAATTGCAGGATGCTTCACCTGTGATATTGCACTCTGAATATCTTCTACTGAGATTTCTTTAGCCATTACTCTTTTTCCTCCATTTTTATAGATGTATAGCTCTTCTCACCAGCAAGTATGGGGATCTTAAGCCAATTCTCAGGTGGTACATATGGACAAGAAAAGTTTTCACTATATGCACACCACGGATTATAAGCTCTATTAAAGTCGAGTCTCCACATTCCTTCTGGAGTACGATCATTTACATAATTTAGATCGAGATACCGTCCCGCTCCATATGTTTCTTTACCGCTGGTAGCGTCCTTAAACGGCACAAAAAGTCGATCCTCATCAGGTGCACTCTTATATGCTTGAAGCGTGCATTCCTCATTACTTACCTTGAACCGAAATTCACCCCATCGCAAAAACTCCCGCGTGTTGCCAGTGGTATCTTGGATTTGCAACACTTCTCTATCCTTATATTCATGAAGTTGAAGGTCATACATATAATTGTGGTTTGGAGAAAAATATGCAAGCCCCATAAACCTCGATTTGTTTTCTAAAGTTAACGGCGATTGCAAATGCGTTGCAAAATACTGATCTTTACTTTTTCTCTCTCGTTCGAGAGCCGCCTTCCATATATTTATTTCCATCACAACCTCACTTAATGACCCTGATCAACTCCTATGATTCGGGCCATTTATATGTTTTTTCTTCTTTTCGGTTTTTGTTGGGGTATGCTCGTTTATTTTCTGGACGGTTACGCCGGCCTGTGGCCGTTCCGTTCTATAACATTTTACATTGTTCGTTTTTCTTTCCGGCATCCGTAATACTCAAAGAGTAATATTGTTTCAGACCCGCTCGCCTATGGAAATATAAACTACATGTCTTTGAATAATCTGGCTAAAGGAGTTCCCGGTGCATCGACATCCAGATCAAGAAAATAACCAAACGGTGTTTGATAGACCTCGTAATCTGCTTTCTTCAATCGTTGCTCTGAATTATCAAGCAATTGTTTTGTGATTTCAGGCCCAGCTTTACTTTCAGATAAATGTGTAAAAGAGTGTAGTACTATTCTTTCTGTATTGTTCTTCCTGGCGGCCCATTTAAGATTTTTAATCAATTTAGTTTCAATGTAAGAAAGATTCACCTCATCTTTTTCTTCTACATGAATAAAGCCAACAATAGCATTTTCAATTATTTTTTGTTCATCATTTTCTGGTACGGAATCAAGACTTTTCAAGCTTGTCCTATAAGCAAATCTGTTTGCATAAATCATCAATAATTTCATTTACACTCTTTCTAATCACATGCTTGCCAAAAATGATATTCACATAGTATTTAATACAACAATCAGTGCTTCTTGGATGTTCCCTTTTTTGAAAAAGATCTTCATTTCTCTTTCTTGTAGTCTTGTTATTCCCTTTCTCCCGATGTGAGCAGATATAATGATCGAACAATCATTAATTAACTCATAAACATCCAGGGTTTTCAAGTGTTGCATCGTATCTGCGAAAGGATTCTCCCTTTTCTCAATGAGCTTAAAATTCTCTCCATTTTCAATATCATAAATAAACAGATATTTTGCCATGCCCAGCATCTTTGGAAAGATATTTATTTCATCATTGGTCGGGACCGCAATTCTTATGTGCTTTTGTTGGTTTGCATTCATTTCTTAGCTTTTAATAATCTCACATATTTTTTGAAGAAAAATAATTCTTCAAAGTCAGAGAAATTATTGCTTTCCAGTATATGCTTCCAATCTCTTTCGATAAAATCAAAAGCATATTTACATTCAACTGTTTTGAAAATAAAGCGGTACAGCGGTGGCATTTTACTCATGTTAAATTCAGCAAAATCGAGCATAAAAAATAACCCATCTGGTTTTAAGTGGGCATATATATTTTCTATAACCGTCTGACGGATTTTATGTGGAAAGCCATGAATTACAAAGCTAATAAATATTTTATCAAATTGCTCAGGTAAAGAGAACGGAAGGTCAATTCTTTGCCTGATAAATTTTGTATTCTTATGTTTAGCACACTTTTTCTTGAATTGTCTTTCCATTACAGACGAAATATCCATACCGGTTATTGTCCCAGCATCATTAAAATATGTTTTCATGATGCAGGCATTACGTCCGGTGCCACAACCTAAATCGAGAATTCTATCTTCAGGCTGAATACCGATTGCCTTAATGACCCTGCTAATAAAGTTGCGATAATAACTCAGTGTGGCAATGTTCATTAGATTGTCGTAATTTATTGCTGTTATGGTTGTTAATTCAACGCCTGAGTCAGGATATATTTTATTTGTCTCTGAATTCACTTTCACAGTCAATCTTATAGATAAAAAAGAACGATAAAAGAATAACAAGTATAAATATCATAAAAAACAGTGTAAATCCAAATTCAGTGATTATTCGGCTCCCTAAAAGTGAAAATATAACAGGAAGAATACTTCCCGCTCCGGTCAACCCAATACATAATGCCCTGTTTCGTTGGTTAAACAACACTTAACGGTGGGGTAACCTGTCGGAGTGAAGCACCAGCGGAACATTTTGTTGACCGACCCTCTGTAATGATTCTGGCAACTCAATTCATATATCCATTTATGAGTCATAGCATAAACGAGTTTTTTCATCAGTTAATAGTGGTTGAACAATTTTTTGCCATTCAGCATTATCCCATATTTAAGATAGTCTAATTACCAAGCTATCTAACGACGTACAGTTGCCGCCAATTTAGCTACAGATTCTTTAGCAATCCTCTTAATGAGAACAAATTGTCTGGTTGAAGATCTCCTTCCATAATCTTAGCTAAACTCTTTCTTGCTCCAATGGAAGAAGTAGATAATTTTATAAATAAATATCTGCCTAAAGAAGATTTAAGA
>JAGGTI010000046.1 GCA_021163775.1 Candidatus Zixiibacteriota bacterium | reverse complement strand
GCCCAACACTCGCCTGTTCCACAGTGATATCCTGAAACCACGAGAAATGTCCCAATGAGACCCGCCCGTTTTCCATATCAGCAAGACCAGCAGGATTCCAATAGGCCGCCGAAGCACCGTTGCAGACAGCTGTGTAGGCACCACCAAATCCAGCCGCTCTCGCCCCATGACCAATGAGCAGGAAATCAGCCGCCGTGGTACCAACATTGGATCCAGCCAATGACACATCGCCAAAAAAAGCAACCACAGCTATCAGTAGTATCCAGATTACAATAATTCTCTTCAGTGTGTTTCTTTGCATCTAAATTACCTTTCCACCATGTTCCATCACTGGTGTAAGGCAATGGCTGTGCCACTGAAGGGGGGTTAATTCAAGATATGGGATTAATCCAACTGACAGGTTGTGGCTCGCCCCTATCCCTATGGTATTCAGCGTATTAGGTGTGACCAGTAACTGCTCCTCGAATAGCATCCAAGGCGCAATCCAAGTCAACTGTTTGGACTCAAGATATATTTCTGTTCGGAGTCTGAACACCCTATTCCCCACATTGCCGTCTATCGTAACTCAACTAATCATCCTATGGCCATTTAGCGGCCCGCAGTAAAAAATTGAACGACCTGTTACCAATTGTCGGTTTTTTGAACAGGCTCTTAACGGTAATACTGTTATTACCCTATAGTGTGTCAGAAGTATCCCTCACCTTTAACTTGCTGTCAAATAAAAAGATGGATATGAGAAAATAATGTGTGCCATTTGGACACTACCAATCAGGCATTTGCGCATCAGACTGATAACAACAAATAAGAGAACACTATTTTGATCGCGAATTAAGGGCTAACGGCAAAATGTAAAATCATAACTACACACCCATCAGAACCATCGCGGAACTGATAGCCACTAAGACAAATTGGGCGTGTACCTACTACAGTTTTGATTTGTCGGCCAGATCACCGACAATCGGCAATCGATAGTTTTTGCCCTGTAACGAGAAGTAGATTCCAGCAATAGAAAAAGCAACAGCAACGATCAGGACGGCGGTAAAGACAAATTGCGAGATTCTCTCAAACAGAAACAGAAACGCCACCAACTCAATCAGGAACAACATCACCCCTTGCCGAGCGTGGAATCTTGCTTCCTCGTTGTGCTTCATATTCAACAGCGGAATAAAACACAGGAACGGAATGTAAGCCATCACCGCCGCAAGGCGTCCCTCATCAGTATTGAAGCCAGAACCATCACCGGGAGTTCCGTCCAGATTTGGAACCTCGCCGGTCGGTTTTTCTTCACTCTGGTTATCGAAAAATGAATCGGTCAATTCGACCTCCATTCTTTAGTGCTCAGCTTCAGGTTGGCCAGAACATTTCTTCATGTTTGCGTGGCACCAAAACTTTAATCGATTCGTGCTCTGGCCAGCACTCCAATCGCTGATCATTTTGTGTCAGGCCAGCGACAAAACTCAGTTCACCGAACCCGTCGGGCCAAAGGCTGTCTCTTCGCACCGCAAACTCAAGGACATCACCCTGAACATACTCAAAGTCGCCCGTCGTAGAAGCACCATTTCCAACGCTCAGATCAAGCATAAAGATTCGGCTCTCCGGCAAATGGAAGCAAAGCTCCGCCTTAAGTCCGATCATTGATTTTAATTCGTTTTTAGATCGGAAGTCAAGTCGAATATAAAAACGATCGTAATCGTAAGCAAAGTAGATATCGGTTATTTGCCGAGCCACCTGGTGCATGGTCTTGCCCGATTGCCGGCACTCAAAATGTCCAGCTCCGGCCCACTCGTAGAAATATGTCAGGCGACCATCAATTTGAGGCGATACAAGGCTATCCGGCATCGCCGCCTGAAGGATCAGGCTCCGAGTGTGAATCGGTCGCAAGTGATCCAACGGTACTTCCATACCCAAAAATTCATAGACAGCGGCCAGATGTAGTCGATATATCAAATCGAATTGGTCATCGTGATCGCTGTGATGATCGTCGCCATACCACCAACACCAATCGGAACCTTCGGCGATATATATCTGTTTCCAGGCCTGGGCCAGTCGATTTGGATCAAAACCAGGATTATTTTTCTCAAACTCAACCAAATCATTCCGCGTGCGCGAAAGCAGATTCCACGCGGCATTGTCTTCCGAGTGACCAATCCAAACTCGGAAATTGTGGTTGATCCATGAACCGGCAAAGAGTTTCGGCAGAGATTGAGGAGTCAATGTTCGAGCGGCCTCACCCAAGGTGATTGTCTCAATCGTGGGATCATCAGCCAATCGATCATATAATAAGTTAAGAAACTCGGTACCATCATCAGGAAAATATTCCCAGGCGTTCTCGCCGTCCAAAATGATCGGTATCACCGCCTGATCACTTTGGCTGGCATAAACTTTACCCAGTCGTTTGATATGCCCCACGAAGTCATCAACCGCTTTAGTCGCATCCCAACTCGAATAGACAAACCCCAGACGATCAGACAGGGCGTGATCCCGAAAGAGCAGTTTCAGTCCAGTAGGGTATTCATACACCCGGTGAATAGGATTATCTCGTTTCCGCAGACCAGATTTGGACAACGAATGAGCCAAGACCTCTTCGTCAGTCGCCATCCATTTGATTCCCATACGGGAGACCATATCCGCGACTTCCTCGGACACGGAACCTTCTGACGGCCATAGACCTTCAAGCTCACGGCCGAAAAGTGCACGATATTGCTCAATAGCCATAGCGATTTGTTTCTCAGCATCCTCGGGATGCACAAATCTCTTCTCCGGAAGCTCAATGCTAGGCAACGCCTCAGTTGCTATATTGGTATCGCATAGCAAAGGTAAGATCGGGTGGTAGTATGGTGTAAACGATACTTCCAGCCGCCCCTCATCCTGTAGTTTCTGATATGTTGGAATGATCCGACTTATCAGACCCAACTGCCAGTCAAGCAAGGCATCCTTTTCCTCTTCACTAAAATGAAGACCTTTGGCTATCAAGGAACAAATAGGATCCTCGTTGCGAAACATCGGATCAACCCAGGCCAGATTCGACCAGACCTGCAGATCACGGATTTCCTCGGAAGAAAACAAATTCACCAGGGTTCCCGGTTCTGAGGCAACTGTGCTGTACTTATTGTATAGTTGGCGGTAACGCGCGTAAGGCACAATCATGCGGGTTGGATTAGCGCAGAAGAAACTCCCCAGTATTTCTCTCTTGAGGGCATCAGTTATATCATTTGCCCGAAAGCGTGACAACTCCAGGTGGCGATCAACACCCCCATCCTGATACGCTTGAAGTTGATCAATCAGCGAAGGAACCAGGTTAAATGTAACCTTGATCTCATCTCGAGCCGCCGCAGTCAGGGGCATATCGAGATAGTCTTTCAATGCGTGCAGGCGCACCCAAGGCATAGCCATACGGCCCGAATGCGGTTCCCGATAATTCGGTTGGTGCATATGCCACAGAATGGCAACTTTTGTCACGGTCGATCCGTCCATAGACCACCCGACATTAAGTTTAGATTACTCGCCCGAACGTTTCTCAGCCAACAGGCGCTTTCCACGGTTGACGAATTCGGTGTCACCATACTTCTCGTCAAGAATGGCCAGACGAGCTTCGGCCTGGGCTACGTCACCGTTGGCAAGATAGTTGCGCATAGCACCCAACTCGTAGTCAGGAACCAGCGGACTATTATGGCAGGCACCAGAAGCCTTAACAAAGTTGGCCGCGGCTTCGGCGTACATTCCCTGGTCTTCCTGGGCGGCGGCTATACCGGCATAGGCGGCGGCACGATCAAGGTCGTCACCTCCAAAGTCAAGATAGGCTTGATAGTAGCGAATAGCCTCAGAGTAATTTCGGGTTTCCAAGTTCAGATTACCCAGAACAAACGTGGCCGAACCGGCCGCGTCAGTATTTCCGTATTTTTCCAGAATCTGATTGAATTCCAAAATAGCAACCTGCTTGTCGCCTCCGCTCAGATAGTTGGATTGGGCACGCGATAGAGCCTCAACCGCTTCAAAATCTTTGACCGATTGCCGATCTGACTGCCAGGCCAACGCCCAGATCAGAACCACAACAACAGCAAGACCGATGACATAATACTGCCAATTATCCTCAAGTTCGCCTTGCAATTTATCTTTAGAAGTCAACATGAAGGTCGTAAACCGATCTTCCTTCACCTGCCTCTTGGTCAGCTTAATCTTACTCTGCATTCCTTACTCCCGGAAAAAATAACAATCTATTTGCAGTATCGGCTACCCTTGACTTAAACTTGAAGGACACCGGAAACCAACGTTCCCGGTGTCTCATTGTCTGCCTTTAGCCTAACTGCGTCGGCATGAAATCTTAAAAATAACCTGTAAACATAACGCTAAAGGCACTGTTATCGGTCGACCACTTCTGCACGAAGACAGAGTTCTCAAGATCTCCAGTCGACTTCTCATAGGCAAAATCCAGATCAATCTGTGCCCAGCGTACACCAGTGCCAAGAGACCATTTGGTGATAGCGGTCTTGGACGTTACTGGCACAACATTCAAAAGATCATCAACCGTGTAATCATCCACATTCGGCGCCGGTAACTGTACATAGCCAAAGCCGGCTCGGAGCGGCACTATTGGGAACAACTGACTGCCGGTTTCCCAGACGTATTCAGCGCCCGTCCTGAAAGCCCATGTATTTTCCCAGAATGGATCATACTCGGTGAAGTATTCAATATCCGTACCACCGGGAACCAGTTGCAGTGAATCCCTCCGATTAACCATCCCGCCTTCATACGGACGGTACTCGACATCAACTGCCAACAGTAACTTCTCAGTAACCTTATATCCTACACCTGCCCCCAGAATCATCGGCTGGTCCAATTCCACAATGTTGTCATCACGATGAACGGTAACATCTGCGCCCCACTCGTTTCCATTAGCGTAACCCTGGTTCTCGATAAGAACATCAATGCTCTCTTTGAGCGTGTGCGGTGTTTTGATTATTAAACCGGCCGACAGTCGCTCCGAAGTATACTTGAAGCCAAGGGTGAAATAGACTCCCGAAAAGCTCGTGGTGTCCCAAGTATCATTTGCTATAATATATGTTCCTCGCTGATCATTAGAAGCACCGGGGATGATAGCATCTTCCCACGTAACCGTTTCTTCTATAGCCTCAGCCGCCTTGCCACCGTAGGCATTTACGGACAAACCAAACGACCAGTTGTTATAAAGCCTGGTTCCAAAACCAATGTTTAGAACATTCACAGCAGAGCGATAGTTGGTCTCAACCTGATATGTAAACTGCCGATCAATGCCATCAAGAGAGTCCGGGGCATCAAATGGCATCATCACATCAAAACCCATTCCTGAATTGTAAACTTCATCTCCCAAACGAGAATAAGCCAAAGAACCAACAAACATATGCCCCTTGAGCCGAATCGGCAAAACGATGCTCATAAAGTTCACATCATTGGCTACATCATCGAAATCAAACTGCTTAGAATCAAACTCAGTGAACGGTTTCGATGAGAAACCTGCGTCAGAAGAAAGCGACTGGTAGCTAAGACTAATCACCGGTTGCTCGTACTGATTGTCCTGACGATACAAGCCGGCAGGATTCCAACTCACGGCCGAGGCATCATCAGACACTCCGATAAAAGCATTGCCCATACCACGGGCCCTAACTCCACCGCCATTAAAATCACGAGCGGCCGGGTATGCCATCATAAGCATCGATCCATAAGACTGCAGGTAGCCCTGATTATAAACCGGTAGACCCTGAGCCACAACCGACCCCGATAGAATAACCATCAGCGCCAAGCTCTTAACCAATATCCCTTTCATACCTCGAACTCCTAAGCTCTCATAAGGTGTTTGTTCACAGCATACTATAGACGTATCGCATCTTCAAAATAGTTAACGAATATACTTCATTCTTTTCACCCTTGTCAAACTAATTCCTCAAGCACCTCAGGCAAAACAAAATAATCGACAGACAATACGGGCCTCGACAGAGCAATCTCACTACGTATAGCTAACTCACTACCGTTAAACATGTTACAGTCACCAATCGAAATCCGCAATGGCGTGAAACATTAATGGTACCGAATCCGTCTACTGTAACAGAACATATTCGCATACTATGGAGATATCTGACATGGGACAAAACCGGTACAAAATCATACTCGCTACGCTTCTTCTGGTGACTATGGGCACAGTCTCGGCTGAGGCTGATGGGTTGTTCAATTTCGGCCGAGGCGAACGTGGCTCAGGCGATGTGATAACCGAACAGCGTTCGGTGACATCATTCGAACGCATCCATTTGGAGTGTTCCGCGGACCTGCTCATCACAGTAGGTAGCGAGTTGAGCGTATCAGTCACAACCGACGACAATCTCCAGGACAACATTATCACCGAGGTTGTCAGCCTCCGAACCTTGTTGATTGACTCGAAGGACTCATTTCGAACCCGACGGGGCGTGTTGGTGGAGATCACGGTACCTGAACTGACCCTGATTGAGGTGGATGGTTCTGGCGATGTCGAGATCACCGGCCTCAACAATCGAACATTTGAGGTCGAACTTGACGGTTCTGGAAACATCGAATTAGGCGGGAAAATAAACGAACTCAATATCGAACTGCAGGGCTCCGGCCAAATCGTTGTAAATCATCTCACCTCCGAAATGGTCAATATTAGATCTCAAGGATCGGGTGATATTGAAATCAGGGGTCAAACCGAGCAACTGGAAATCTCTATGCGTGGTTCTGGTGACATTGATGCCCGTCGCTTGAAAGCAACTGATGTTTTCATCCGTATACATGGCTCGGGTGATGCCGAAGTATACGCCGAAACTGATTTCGATGGAGCTGTTTATGGAAGCGGTGACATTGATGTCTACGGCAACCCTGATAATTTTGACCGCCATGTGTCGGGTTCGGGCGACATCAATCGTCATTAGCAGGTTATTGAAAAGCCCATGCATCATGTCATCGCGAGCGCCTAATGAAGTTCAACATCAGTCAATACGATCATCTCAACCAGAATACATCCGATTAACAACTAATAGCGCGCATCATTCGTTGACACGGCATTCGAGTTTTTTTGTTGACCGACAATTCCAACTGACGTTCTGTCGTAATGACACTAACCTTTTGGGATCATGGAGGTCCAACTATGCCAAAGGCCAAAAAGAAGGCTAAGAAAAAAAGTGTGCGTTGCGCGGGAAAGACCAAGGCAGGTAAGAGGTGTAAACGTATGGCGGTGGCACCATCAAAGTTCTGTCACCTGCATAAGAGAAAAAGATAGCAGACACGATCATCTGCTATTGACAAAGCGGGACATCTCAATTGAGGTGTCCCGCTTTTTACGTCAATTAGTTAATCTCGGAAATTAATTGACAGACTCATACACAATCAATCACCCTGACTCGGACAAGTTCATCCTTCCCGGAGCACAGCTTTACCACTGGCCGTTTCGATAAATATCTGGGGGCTGTCGGTTCCTTTCGTGAACCACTTTCTCACGTACCAGTCACCCCAGCGACGATACTGTTCTTCGTCGTCAAAGTCAAACGGGGATACGATCCGACCATCGCGATACTTACACACAAATTCAAAATAGCCTTTGATCTCGTTTCCACCGTAATCAAGCGTAGCCCTACCGGATGCTGTCGATACATTCAGATCATGCTCGGCGCTTTCGGCCAACACAACCATCACCTTACCCGAGGTGGTTGTGAACGAGCTTATGTCCTGGAGAGTCACACCCTTGGCCCGAACCGAACCAGACGCTGTGGATACTTCAAAACCTCCGCTACATTGGTTCACTTCAATATCACCAGAGGCGCAATTAGCTCGGAAGTCACCCTCACAATCAACCAACTCGATATCACCTGACGCGGTATTAAAATCAAACTCACCCTTGCAATTCTCGGCGCGGATATCTCCTGAGGCTGTCTGGGAAGAGAAGTCACCGATGAGTCCTTCAATCTCAATTCCGCCTGAAGCTGAGTTAAATCTAATTTCGATACCGTCTGGCACGGTCAGGGTCCAGATGGAACGGCCCGAATTTGAACCATACATATTTTCGCTCAGTTTCAACACTTTACCTCGCTCGCGAATTTTCGGCTCGTAAGAATCTCTTGGGCTGTACGACCAAACCACCTCAACCTCGACCTTGTCGTCCACTCCTTTTTGAACTATACAATCGCCACTGACAGTGTTGATTCGAACAACTTCGATCCCTTCAAACGACTGCGTCTCTTCCATCTTGGAACCGGCCAGCGTACTGGATGCCAACAATAATGCCACACCCAGAAAGATGGCTGTTCCTCGGATGATAAGTTTCATGATGATCTCCTTTGTCTTGGTCCGACCCGCCGCCAAACCGTTCCAACCACATCGCACCAAACCAATTCAGCGCAAACCTGTACATTTACCTGTTTTCAAGTACGAGTGTAAACACCGGGAAGTTGCGACAGTATTATGGAGAACAGTTCTTGTAGCCAGCAAGTCGAAACCAGGCCGCTTCGGGCGGTTTCGACAATCGGCAGATGTCCACATCTGCCGGGCACGTTAGTCTTCGGGGCAGACGAGGGCGTCTGCCGCCCACAAAATATGGAGAGCACGTTAAACAAAAAGCCACTGGCGTCTACCACCGGCGGCTTTCTGAATATCGGGGTGATACTCGATCTGTGCGAGACCTGCTACTTCTTCTTTTTCTTCGGCTTGGCCTTCTGTTTCTGATGATCGGTCGATGCTACTACCTTAGCCTTGTGCTTACGTTGCTTCATCTTTTCGGCCCGTGTTTGCTTGTGAAATTTTACGAAACCATCACCCTTGGCCCGCATCTTGACAACCTCGGCCGGTGTGCAACCGTGACGTGCGACGGCGAATTTCAGATTGACAAGATTTGTTATGTCAGCGTCAACGAGCCTGACCTTGTGCCAATCCGCCCGCTTGTGCTTCTTGAAATGCCCCCACGCCTTGCCGTACGGCGGGCCAGGATCCTTGTCAAACTTGACATAGAACAACTCAGCAGTCAGACCGAATTGCGTAGCGATTTGCATCCACGAGTTACCACTCACCCGTAGCTTGACAATAACATCCGGGGTGACACCGGCATTCTTGGCCAGGAAAAAGACGACGGGAATATCTTCTTCGGGGATTTTGCGCTCCCGAACCGCAATAACCGTTTTCTCCTGCACACCATAATGCTCGCCGATCGCCAGATGGAACGACCGGATGCCGTCCTCATCGGCGGACAGGCCAACCTCTACCCCGGCCTGAGTCTGCGGCGCAATTACAGACAGCGCGAGAAGAACAAAAGAAGCCAAAAGAGTAATCATCGTTTTTCTGTACATCGCCAACCTCCGTTTTTGGGGGACTTTTGGCATCGACCAACATATCTGCCAATTATGTCCTAAGTTCATATTATCGGCAGATATTGGCGTCGATCTGAGACGGAAGTAGATGAGGCGGAAAATAGGTTCAAATTCGGCTCAATCCCAAGGGTAGAACCAACCAACCTGTGGTTGCCCTGGCGGTTCTGCCACGACCAATGGCAGAATCACCAAGGGATTCTGCCCTAAGATCAAATCGGTCCCGTTGTACTTAGGAAATACCCCCGGCTGGATTTGAACCAGCGGCCCTCGGTTTAGGAAACCGATGCTCTATCCAACTGAGCTACGGGGGCAGACGTTAGAATTTACGACTATTGAGCGGTTTGTGCAAGGAGTGTGTCGGGCTTCAGCTAAAGATGGCAGGAGCACAGGGATCCTGCCCGACAAGGCTTTCATTGTGCCGTCAGGCAACTCTGCCTGACGGCTTCGGCACACCAAAAAAAGTGTCGGGCCGGGTCACCCGACACCACAACAAAATTTTCGCAGAATAGACGTTTATTCACATTGGAGCTAAGCTCAAAATGATTCTTCATTATTCTTCCGGGATGCGAGTGAACATAGACACGCTCAATTCACAAACGAAGTGCAACACTTGTATAAGGTGTTGTTATGGGAAAGAAATACAATCAGCTCACCATTGAAGAGCGG
>JAGGTI010000075.1 GCA_021163775.1 Candidatus Zixiibacteriota bacterium | reverse complement strand
GTTTTAGGCCGTACCTGGATGTGGGGCACATCTTTCCGGCAGTTTTGGAGAACAAAGACACCGGTTACAAAGCGACTATATTCGTTGTTCATGCGGTCAGGAAAGCTGCGGCTCCGATCTTCAACGTGGGTTTACCAACTCACCAGCCTGCAGGGACCGAGGCGATGGTAGCTAAGATCGAATCAAAGATCAGTCGCAACGCTCCCTGCCCGTGTGGTAGCGGCCGAAAGTACAAGAAATGTTGCGGCCGTCGGTTGATGCCGGCTTAGCAAATCGTAGCGCTTCCGTGGGCGGCAGACGCCTTCGTCTGCCCCAGGATCGATAGTTCCGTAAGTCGAAACCAGACCGCTTCGGGCGGTTTCGACAACACCCCCTCCGTTATTCCTGTGCCGCCTCGCCATTTCTTCTCTGCCTTCGTCATTCCCGAGCAGTCGGGAATCTATGACCACCAATTATTGCAGAATATGTATTGGTTCGTACTGGAGTAGAGCTTCAAACTGATTCTTGATTGTTCTTCCGGGACGCGAGTGGACATGGGCATCCGCCTTCGCGGATGTGACAGAGTAAAAGGCGGATGTGACAGAGTAAAAGGCAGGGTGGCCCACAGGTGTTGGGTGTTTCTTTTCGGGTGCCCCATCCGCTTGCGGTGGGGAAAGATGAAATCGTGAACATGCACAAGATACCGTATTCCATCTGGAATTCCAAGATCATCAGAGTGTCTAATCCCGGCTACCGTCACCTGTTGATCGAGATATCAGTCATCCGGTGTCCTCACACACAAACATCTCACCCACAGATCTGATTCAATTCTAAAAAAAGCTCCCCCGGCTGGACGAGCACAGGCTTAGCCTGTTGAACCAGCGGCCCGCTGATTAATGAAATTGTTGAGTTGGGGCAGACGGTGACGTCTGCCGCCCGCGGAAACTGTTTAGCTGATTGCCGTGCTAGTCAATAACAGCCTCGGGTCGGTACCTTCTAACAATTTCCTTTATCTTGTTATCGGTGTCTTCATCCGGTCGGAACTTGCTTGCCATCATCTTGATGGCTTTGATTAGATTGGAACTGACACTGAAGCAGACTATATCGTAGTGGACAGCGGATCGCATGGGAGCATGATAGAGCTTGCCCTCGTGAGCCGCCAGGGCATGGCCAACATCAGTACCGTGTACCAATGCGGAGAAATGCCTGTAAAGAGTTTCGTATTCCAATCCTCTCTCCAGCTTGTCGGCTAGCTGTTCAAGGTTCATAGGTCCTCCGTCAATTGAATACCACTTCCGCGGCGTTCGAGGGCCTTCACTGAACGCAACCAATATATCCTTGAACTTGGGTCTTTCGAGCATCTTCTCAATTTGACTTTGCTGATTAGCTAGGTTATCTGGAGGGGTATCAAGTAACGGAACATCTACATGATAGACATACTTCTTGCGCTTAGCCTGTAAGCTCTTGCCACGCTCTGTGGCGGGATTGAGGGACTCGTTGAAGTCGCTTATTCCTTTGTAAAAAAGTGCCAAATAGGCGGTAGATCTTCGCTCAAAATCCGACTTCAACATCCACTCCATTGAGAGTGAACCTTCCCACAGGCTCCTAATAATAGGAATCGCGGCGTCAAAGCAACAGCGTGAGCATAAGACCTGGACACCATCAGCCATCTGGATTATGAAGTAAAATAACATGAACAGCGAGAGTGGTGTACCAGGAGTCTTACTGAGCGATCTTTCGCTTCGAACGTACAGATTAGTAGCGTAGTTGACCAGCTCCCCCAAATAGGGGGACCACTTTTCAATAAGCTCTTTGGACTCTGCAATTGCCATTTCTCGATTAAGGAGGCCCTCAAACGGCTTATTTAGCATCTGATTAGACATGTTGTCTCCGAATGAAAATGTGATTGACCCGGTCTGAAGCTATGCGTAAATGTAGATAGCGACAACGCTATTAGCAATCATCTTTATTACGGCGAAAGTAGCTATGCAGAAGAAAGTGACACTTAAAACACGGCCATTTCAGCCGTTCCTTCTGGGGGCCTTTGTGGGCGGCAGACGAGGGCGTCTGCCCCTCCGATGAATAATTGTTGAAGTGTCGTTGTCGAAACCGCCCGAAGCGGGCTGGGTTCGACCTACGGAACTAATCCAGCACCTAGAACAACAATCTTCTTCATCAAGTATCTTCCTTTTCCTGTCCAACCCCGGACCTGCTGATTAACAGTAGAAGGAACCGCTAAGTCCACAACCATTTTCACATCAGCCAGTGATCAAAATCATAGCTCTCAGGTGTCCTCACACAGAATGAACATGCAAGTAGACGCGGTCTAAATCTTGTAACTGATTGATTAGCAAAAGAAAAGCTCCCCCGGCTGGACTTGAACCAGCGGCCCGCTGATTAACAGTCAGCTGCTCTACCAACTGAGCTACAGGGGAGTATAAGCTCTACAAAATACCACCCGATTTTTCCCGGGCAGATAAACATAATATGAGTTTTCGGCATTTTGTCAACGACTATTAAACTAATTGTCAGGGCAAAATAGAACACGACTATTAAACTATTTAATCAAATATCTGTCGCCGGGCACGGACTGTAATGCGCTACCCAGTAGTGTGTTAGCCATCCAGTCAGTTCAAATGGAACACTCTGCCCTGAAATTTGTAAAACCTATCAGAAATAAGAAAAATTGACCATTCCGGTGAAGTTCAAAATGAATAGATATCGAATTCCCAGTCTGGTCGTAAGAGATGTTTCTGCTTATGCGGCCCGTTAAAAAAACACTCACAGTTATGTTATATTTCAATCCAGATTTGACGGAATAAGGATCCGACACAACTGCGAAAATCTCCTCCTGCCAACATTGTTGGTATTACCGAGAGCCCCATATATGCTGGGGCTCTTATTTTAGGTTAATTTTCTTTCTTGCCGCCCAGTGATTGGATCACCTATATTTGTTTATTATGTCAGAAATTACTGTTGAAAAATTGTATCAGAAGCGGAAACGAGACCTCGAACTGACACTGATTGCCGGAGGTGAAGGGAGTCTCAAGAAGGTGGTGAACAATCCCGGGGTGCACCGACCTGGTTTGGCTCTCGCTGGTTATTTTGACAGGTTTCCTTACGAGCGGATTCAAATTATGGGCGAAACGGAGATTGCCTTCGTTGAAATGCTTCCCAAAGATCAGCTTGTGGTCGCCGCCGACCGAATTTTTGCCACTGACATACCGTTGGTTATTGTCGCTAAAGGAATTACTCCGCCAGCCGAATTTAGCCAGGCCGCTGATCGCAGTGGTATCGCCGTTTTTTCCAGCCGTTTGACCACCGCCGAATTGATCGCTCGATTGGCGGCGTACCTCGATCAACTCTTTGCGCCCTGGACTAATGTTCACGGTACCCTGGTTGATGTGTACGGTGTGGGGTTGCTCTACACGGGCAAGTCAGGGATTGGCAAATCCGAAGTAGCGCTCGACCTGGTGGAGCGGGGTCACCGACTTGTTGCCGATGATGTTTGCAAAGTCACCCGCATCGCCCCCGATGTCCTTATCGGTATCAGTTCGGAGTTGTTGGGTCATCATATGGAGGTCCGAGGCGTTGGTATTATCGATATCGAGGAATTATTTGGAATTCGGGCTATCCGCCTTCAGAAACGGATTGAGGTTGAGGTCAGGTTGACGCTCTGGTCGGAAACAGAAGATTACGAGCGGTTGGGTATTGAGGAGCAGACAACTACGGTTCTGGGGGTGTCAATTCCGATTCTCAATGTACCAATTTCTCCGGGGAAAAATATCACAGTCATTTCTGAAGTGATCGCTATGAACCATATGCTAAAAGTGTACGGCGAGAATTCGGCTGTTGAGCTATCCAAAAAACTAACCCAGAAGTTAAGCCGTAAGTCAACAACACAAGGCTACCTGGAATCGGATTTCGAGTAGGTTCGGACATACCCGAAAGTGCTTGGCGAATTCTATTATATGGATTATCTATTAAGGCTGTCCTGGCCGACGTACGGAACCTCCGGCTAAACGCCAGGTAGAAAGAGGACATCAGGTTTGGAGGAATTGTTTAGATGACCAGACAGATAAAATTATCAGCATCGCTGATACCCTTGTTCGTTATCGCTCTTATTGTGGCCGTGCTTCAGATTGGCTGTGGTCAGAACGATGGCAGTGTTGTTGCCCGTGTTGGTGATGACCGCATAACTACCGGGGATCTTCAGGAATTTCTTGACCAGAATTCGATCGGCTTTCGTTCGGCTCAGGATGAATTCGATGGTAAACGGATATTTTTGGACAGCCTTATTTCGCAAACCTTGTTAGTTCAGGCGGCACGGGCGAAGCATATTGATAAGTCGCCCGACGTGGCTAAAACCATGGAGGCCAACCGCTCGAACTTCCTGCTTGATGCCCTCTATAATTTCCATGTTAGCCAGAAAGTATCGGTTACCGAAGCCGATGTGAGGCAGGTCTACGCTGATTTGGAGTATCAGATTCGTGCTTACCAGATCCTGCTCATTGATCAGGATACTGCCAACATGGTATTCGAGAAGCTGAAGGCTGGTGAGAGTTTCGAGCAGATGGCCTACGAGTATTCTCTGGATCAGCGAGCTCGGCGTAACCGTGGTGATATGGGTTATTTTATCAGGGGGTCGGCACCTGAAGAGTTTGAAAAGGTTGCCTTTCGCCTTGAAGTCAACGAGATTTCGCCACCGTTCAAGACATCTTACGGAATCCATATTATCAAGGTGGTCGACAAGAAACTAAACGAGGCCCGCGAGGAATACGCAAAGATGCGACCGGCCCTCGAAAAACAGATACGAATGGCCAGACGTCAGATGCTGACCGAGATTTATTTCGACAGTATTGCGGTCAAGTATCCCGTAACGGTTGACCGTGATGTCGCTGATTACATTACCCACAAGCGGACCGTGTTGTACCCGCCAGCGGTGGTTGAAAAACTACCCAAATATGACTTTGATGACAATCAACTCGATAGAGATGAAAAAGAACTTGTTCTGGCGACTTGGGATGGTGGTGAGATTACGTTGATCGATTATCTGCTTTCTGTCCGTAGGTTCCTTCCACCCGAACAGCGACCGACGTTCGAGGAATACGAAAAGATGGGAGAAGTCGTCTACCACATAAAGCAGAAGGATATACTTATCAATGAAGCCCGTCTGGAGAAAATGGATGAAACTGAATTCTTCCGCCACAAGATGAAATTATTTGAAGGTTACACCATTGCCGATATTATGCGCAATGATTCCATCTCTGTTCTGGAAGTACCTGATGAAACCCAGCAACGCGACTTTTATGATCGGTATCGGGAAGAATATCTGATCCCGGCCCAGGTCCGTCTATACGAGATTATGGTCAGCGATGAGATGACCGCACAGCGCCTCGCTTCCAAGATCAAAAACCTCGATGATTTCCGTAACACTGCTTTCAGGAATACCGAGCGAGCGGGGATTCGGGTCAAGTATGGTGATCTTGGCTATGTTGATTCGACCCATTTCCCGATATTGTTCCCGGCGGCTCGAAAAGTCAGAGTTAACACGGTCGGTGGACCAATTCTTAATCGAGGAAAATACTCGCTCATTTGGCCGGAGCGCTGGACTGACGAAACCTACCAGGATTTTTTGACAGTCAAGGAAGATATTGTTGCTCGTCTCACTATTGAGGACAAAGAGCAGGCGGTCAGGGAATGGCTCAATAAGCGGCGGGAAGAGGTTGATATCGAGATATATGATGATGTCATCTGGAGTACGATTGACAAGGAATTGTACGGAACGACCGGGAGTTAATAATGTTTGCTGGTAGAATAGCGGGATGCTTATTGGTTGGAGCACTGGTGGTAAGCGGTGCAACAGGTGAGATACGGGCCGAAGGAGATACGGTTGACAAGATCGCCGTTGTGGTTGGTGATGAAGTCATCCTGGCATCGGAGTTGGCCAACCAGGTGCAACTGACAGCCTTCCAGACCGGGCACCAACCAAAAACCGAAAAAGAAATACAGCAGTTTCAGAAACAGATTCTCGAGCAGATGATCTCTGACAAGCTCTTTCTGATGGAAGCTCGCAAGGATACTACAATTGAGGTGCGACCTTCAGAAGTACAGCGTGAGCTTGATAGTCACATAGCCGGAGTAGTGGAAAATTTTGGTTCGGAAGAGGCCTTTATCAAAGCGCTGGCGGCCGAAGGAATGTCCCTGAGAGCCTTGAGACGTCAGTATGAGGATGACATCCGCAACAACCTGCTTCGCCAGCGATATATTCAGCAGAAGTTAGCAGGTTCATCAGTTTCGAAATATGAGGTTGAACAATTTTTCGAGACTTTCAAAGATTCGATTCCTCAGCAACCGGAAGCGGCCAAGTTGGGACATATTCTGTTGGGAATAAATCCATCGCAGGCATTAGAGGATTCTATCCGCGACAAAGCGACTGATTTGCGTGAGCAGATTCTTGACGGGGCCGACTTTGCCACTATCTCAGCCCAGCATTCGAGCTTAGGGGCGGGGGCCAACGGTGGGGATTTAGGCTATATGGAAGCCGATGATCTGGTGCCGGAGTTCGCGCGCGCGGCGTTCAAGCTTGATGTGGGTGAAGTATCAGGAGTGGTCCGCACTCAGTTCGGGTATCATGTGATTAAATGCGAGGGTAAACGTGGTGAAAAAGCCTGGTTGAGGCATCTACTGCTTGCCGTTGAACCATCGGCCGCAGACACTGCCGCTACGCTTGAACTGGCTGATTCGCTTCTGGTTGCTCTTCGGGTAGGCGAAGACTTTGGCGAGCTGGCTAAAACGTATTCCAAAGATGACGATACGCGTGCTCAGGGTGGTGAACTTGGTTGGTTTGCCATTAGCCAGTTACCACAGGAATTTATACCATTTGTAGCTGGATGGACTACTCCGGGAGAATTTCGGGGGCCAATCCAGTCACGTTTTGGTGTACACATTCTTTCTCTGCTTGATTACCAATCGCAGAAAGAGCTTACTTTCGAAGATGATTTTGACCGTATCAAAGAACTGGCACGTCAGGAAAAAACTGGTCGAATAGTTGATGACTGGATCAATGAAATAAAAGAGCGGACCTATATTGATTACCGTCTGGAGAATTTCGGAAAATGAGGGTTGATGACTACTTGTCCACGATTGGTGTAATCAAGCGCCGCACTGTGGCCAAGGATCTTGGGGTGAATGGCTTGTTAGAGACCAACGGGCGCAAAATCAAACCAGCCTACACTGTCAATGTCGGTGATATTATTCGAATCAAAGGTAGTCGGCCGTTATCTATTGAAGTTCTTGATATTCCCACTCGCTCAGTTCCCAAGAAAGATCGAGACCAGTATTTTAAGATTCTGGCTTGATCGATGTCTCTTCCCGTAGGGCACTGCCATTATTCAAAAAGGTGGATCGAAAACGAATCCGCCATATGGCACTTTATGATCGGTTTCCATTATTTGGTTGATAATACTCAATATCGCCGAAACCAATCCACGAATACGGTGTTTAATGAATAATGATTGTCGTCAGACTTATTGCATTGACCTGCTGTTCTTAACAGTTATATTGGATCCATATTTAAGATTGATTTTATAAAACATTGAAATACATCATTAAGGAGTTTATTCGGATGAAGAAAACTATGACCCTGACCCTCAGCCTTATTGCACTGATCGCCTTGATCATAGCACCAACAACATCGTTTGCCGGTGTCTGCTCAGGTAAGACCAAGACCGCCGATGACACAAAGGTTTTGGCTCATTGCTCGGATGAAGAAGCTAAAGCTTGTGCGGCCAAGTTGGGTCTTTCGTTAGAAGAGTGTCAGAATCTGTGTAGTACTGTGGAGCACGAGTTTGTCAACCTTTCTATCGATGGCATGACTTGCGTCGGGTGTGAGAAGACTATCACTGGCTGTCTCGAGGATATCCCTGGTGTTATGAAGGTTGGATTAGTGAGCCACAAGGATGGCACTGCTTTTGTAATTATCGACTCCAAGCAGGTCAAGGCGGAAGTGCTGGCCAGGGCGGTAACCAGGAAGGGTTACAAGGCCAAGGTTGTTCCGGTGGTCGCTAAGGTCGAAGCTGGTGATTCAAAACCGGTATCGGACAAAGCCGGTTGTGGTGCGATGATCCAGAAAGTGTGTAGTAAGGCCTGCGCGAAAACTTGCGGTGTTAAAGCCGAGACTGAGACCAAAACAGTCAAAAAGACTGACGGTACTAAGTAGTTGTTGGTTCGTTGATTATTGAGGCGGGATATTGATCCCGCCTCTTTTTTTGTCTTCAGCGGAAGCTGGTTATCTTTGTTGGCAGACGGTTGCCGATACATTAATATGAGGCTACAAAAATTGTCGCAGGTAGAAGGCAGAGTATCTCATTTGAGGAGTTAACTGGTTGATAGCGATATTACATAGGATTCTGACCGTTACGCTTATAGCTTTGATCGGTCTTCCGGTGTTGGGAACTTCGGTGCAGGCGGCCACGTATGCGGGAGAGGCTTTCTCTCTCGGAGCCGGTGCTCGGGGTCTCGCTCTGGGTGGCGCAGTGGTAGCGGGGCCATTCGATGGTACCACGGCTTACTGGAATCCAGCCGGGATGACCTATCTTGAGGGGCGGAATTTCACTGCCATGCACGCCGAGACGTTTGGGTCACTGCTCAACCAGGATTTTCTGGCTTACACCAACAGCCAATCCAGCGGTCGAATTGGAGCTATCGGGTTCTATTTGTACTATCTGGGTGGGGATGGTATCAAGATCACCGATCTCGATTTGTCCGGCCGACCGTATGTAGTTAGAGAAGAGTCGCACGGTGACTGGTTGATAGCAACCTCAGTGGCTGGAAAACTTGGCTCAAAGATCGATTTTGGGCTGACCGGTAAAGTAATATACCGTGACCTTGGTGTAGAGTCGGGTTATGGCTTGTCCGTTGATGCTGGTCTTTTGTATCAGGCTCACCAATTGGTTCGTTTGGGTCTGAGTGTGAGTGATATCACGACAGGCTTCATTCGTTATTCAGGCAGTACCGAATCAATCTACCCGACTGTCAAGCCGGGGTTACTTGTTGAATATAATCACGGTGATTGGACCGGGCGGGCGGTTGGTTCGGGTGATATCAAGTTTGAAAATATCAAAGTCGGTGCTCAATATTGGAGTGGGCCGCTTTCGCTCGACACCCATTTCGGTTGGGAAATAGACTGGCGTGGTATGCTGTTTGGTCGAGCCGGGTTTGATATCGGTCGGTTTACAACCGGGGTTGGCTTGGTGTTGAACAAGATAACGTTTGACTTCGCCTATGCCGATCACGATGCTTTCGACGAGACCTATCGCATAAGCGCCGGGTATCAGTTCTGATACAGCCAGTTTGCTGTCGGGACCATATCAATCCGTATGTTGCAGGAGTATTGGCGATGAATCTATATCTTATCCAGCATGCTGAAGCGGTCGACAAGTCGGTCGACCCGGAACGACCTCTCACCGAAAAGGGCCGGGCGGACATTATCAAAGTAGCCGCATACACTGCCAAGAAAGGCGGCCCTTCGGTTTTGGCTGTAACCCACAGTGGAAAACTTCGCGCTCGCCAAACAGCGGAACTGTTTGCTTTCGAGATCGAGACCCTTCAGGGAGTAGTTGCGGTCAAAGATCTCGAACCGGATGCCAACCCTGCTATCTGGGTCGAACGTCTGGGTCTGATGGAAGATGATGTTGTGATCGTGGGACACCAGCCACACCTGGGGCGGTTGGCTTCGGTGTTAGTGTGTGGCGACCCGGACAAGGACGTGGTTGAGTTTCGCAATGCCGGTCTGGTTTGTCTGAAGAAGAAAAGCGCGCACGACTGGACGATATCGTACATCATTCTGCCTGAAACAGCCGAAGACTAGAGCAATCGCGTCTGCACTGGCTGAGATCTACTTTATGTGTTGTCGGGCGACTCTGCCCGACAGCGTGATTCTCACCTCCGCAATTCCGCTTGCGTCACACACCAAAATAGACTATTCTGAATGCGCATACAGTGTGAGCCAGATTGTTTTGGTAGTCTGACATTGCAATATCGGAGGTGAGCATGGGTCGAATCAGGAGTGTATTTATCGCGTTTCTGGGGGG
>JAGGTI010000077.1 GCA_021163775.1 Candidatus Zixiibacteriota bacterium | reverse complement strand
TACTCAAAATAATTTAATTAAATCAAGAAACGGAGGTTCTCCGACAGACTGCTAGACCATTTGATGTTGTACTGGTCGAGAGCACATCTCGGTTGTCTCGCAAGGTTGGCAAAGCAACTCAGCGAGGGATGCGCGGTGCTGTCGAAAGGGGCTACAGCGCGGGCGGTCGTGTCTACGGCTATGGCAGTATTCCAGAGCTTGATCAGACCGGCGCTATAGATCGCAAGACCGGACAGACCCGAGTGTTCGGAAAGCGGCCAGAGATCAATCCTGAGCAGGCCGCTGTTGTGCAAGAGATATTCTCGTTGTGGGTGGATGGTCTGAGCGTCATTAACATTGCTCACCGGCTGAATCAAAAGAATCAAGAGCCACCGCACAATGCGTGACAGAAACAGGGTGGGCGACGGCGGCCGTCTTGGATACCAGCGACAATTCGATTGATGCTCCAGAATCCGAAGTACATTGGTGATTGGACCTACGGAAAGACCGTGTGGGTGAAGAATCCCGTCACTGGCCAAAGGAAGCGCGTACCTAAGCCAGAAAGCGAGTGGGTGCGGAACGATCTTCCAATCCTCGCGATCATTAATAATAGCGTGTGGAACACTGCACAGGCAAGAATCCAAGCTGGCAGGAAGGGGCCACAGAAGCGGCGTCGCGGACCCGGAACGAGGTACTTGTTTTCGGGCTTGGCAAGGTGTCATGTCTGTAGTAGCAAGTACGTAGTAGTCTCCGGTACTAACCAACTTCAAACTGTTTTCCAGTGTTGCACTAATAAACAGCGTGGTGCAGCGGTCTGTTCAAATAACTTCAAGGTGACGGAAGAGGAACTCGAAAATAAGATACTCTATAACATCCAGAAAAACCTGCTGAGCGCACCCATACTATCGGGAATCGTGGCCAAGGTTAATTCCAAGCTGAAGCGGAAGCTTGCGGGCCTGAGGAAGCAATCCAGTGAAATACTCTCCGAGAACCGAGAGTTGGACAAGAGCATTGCAAATATCATCAAGGCTATCGAGTCTGGGGTATCCTCCGAAGCTCTTGTTCACCGGTTGTGTGAGCATGAGGATCGCAAGAGGGTCATCGATGCTAAGATGGAAGCGTTAGAGCATGGCCTCGATTTCTCCCGCTTCAAGGTAGACAGCCAGTACGTAGAAAAATGGCTGTTCAGGATGCAGGAACTCGTTCGGACTGATCCGATGGTCGCCAAGGCTAAACTTACGTCTCTGATCGGGGAGTTCACCTTATCGCCCGAGATGATTGACAGCACTCGGTGTTTGAAGGTCGCCGGCAACGCGAAACTCGATGGCCTACTTATGGTTGCTGCTGGAGGAGGAAATCTGCAATATACTAAATACCGGGGGGCAGATTTGAACTGCCGACCCCCTGTTCCACAGACAGGTGCTCTAACCAACTGAGCTACCCCGGCAAGTCATGTCTAAATTACTGATTCGACCTATTATGTCAAGGATTTATGTCCCTGTCTGCGATCTTCAGTGTTGTCGCACTGGATCAAGTCTGAATCGGGTGTACAAAAAGGGCCGACCTATAATGGTCGACCCTGACTTTATTTATTAATGGACAGAATCAGATTCAGTCTTAACTACAACCGTTACAGCCGCTCTCTGAGCAATTGCCAGGTAGACCGGCATTTATCATGTAGCCACCAGCACCGTTCGGTTGGGTGACAAAATCAATGTTTATCTGTCCGAATTGCTCCATTGCCTGATGCAACTTGGGGTCGATATAAGCAGTTATGCCGTTCGATTCCAGCATCTCTAGTTCGTTGATTGACTCATCCAGAGCCATGCCCAAGGCTGGGCCACTTCAGCCGTGCCCTTGGAAGAAAATTATCAAATGTTTGTTTTTGGCCTGTTCTGAGTTTAGTACCGCCCGAAGTTGGGTGCTGGCCGAATCTGTTACCGCAAGCATGTTAAAATCCTCGTATTTGTTTTTTACAACATTGGATTGGAATATACACAATTCGATTCAGAAAACAGCAGGAAAATGAAATGGTTCCCTAAAAAGTAGATTTATTTGTGTGGAAGTTGGCCTGTTTGTGGTCAAATCAGTCAGTGTCGTAGAGTGGATACGTTTTCGGATTCACCTTTTGGGGGAAATGGTAAGTTTGAAGACAGACCTGTTCTTGTTTTGTGCTGTCAGGCGACTCTGCCTGACAGTTATTGTCTGTTTACCGGGTGTCGGGCAGGGTCACCCGACACCATGCAAACATTCGCCTACAGGCAGTCGTTTAGACCCATCGATGGTCCGATGATGAACAAGTAGTCGATCAGGATCGCAATATCTCCAATCGTGATGTCATCACAATCGGCATCAATTCCTCCTGATTGGTTGATGTCGGCTTCGGTCAGGCAGTCGAGAATGCCGTAGCAAGAGCCGATGATGTACTTGGCATCGATCATGACAGCGACATCGCCAATCGACGGCTCGTCGCCACCAAGACCATTGGCATCACCAACCCGACCAACACAGCAGTCACTACTGCTACCACTGAAATTCTGCCAGAAGCCGGAGCTAAGTTGGTAGTTGGTTGAATTGCTGAAGTCAACTGCTGTCTGGCCAATTGTTCCCGACAGACTGTAATTGGTTGACGATCCGCCGTCGCCGCCGCCACTAATTACCAACCAGTTGATCTCCTCACCGGCTTCGGGAGAGACCGAGGGGAGAGGAGAGTTTGGTCTGTCCAGAGCAGGTGTTGTCGTTTGTTCCGATTCATCGGGTTGGACGGTACTTGTTGCGGGTTGCTCATCAGCTTTGCGGTCGCGTTCCTGTTCTTTAGCGAAAGCACTCCCGACAAGCAGGCACAGTACCAAAACTGTGATCAATATATTCACAAGTGTTTTCATTGTATTCTCCGTAGCCTATTCGGATTGATTGTTTGAGTCCTGTTGCGATTGAGCTTTGTACAGATCACGCTCTGCCTTCAAAGCCGCCTCTCTGGCACGTGAAGCTTTCAATTCCAGTTCGCGAAGATCGACTTCATACATTGTCTCGGTTACGGTCGGGTTGTCATCGTCAACTATCATTTCTACTGGTTGGGCATCTTCGAATCCAGCAGGGTTGGAGACATAAGACTTGATCTTACCATAATCGGTTGGGAAGTATAACGCGGTTGCGGTTGCACGATAAGCGACTATATCATGAGTTAAATCTGCTTTGCTCCCCTCCAAACGGAATGTGTAAGTCCCGGCGGTTTTGAAATATATGCGTTGAACCGAAACCGGGTAGTAATGGTGCCCGGTGGATGGGTAGGAACTCATGCCGATCATGGTGTAGTACGGTGAAGTCGGGCTACCACCGCTGGATTCATCGATTTGGAGGTACGTGTAGTTTTCAGACGTAGCACCAGAAATACGTATGTTGGAATGACCTTGAACGAGGATGTACCCGGATGATGGTATGGTAATTGAAACAGTTTCAATGTCGGTCATAGCGGTGGTCAAAGTAATTACTGGATTGCTTGATTCCCGGGATATCCCGGGTTCGTCGAGGATCTCAATAGAGTTTACGGCACTAAAAGGTAATTGGACCGAGTTGTCACCAGTCTCGTTGGTGTTGAAATTGGTACTGCTCCCACTGCCGGTAATCGATACGTACGGATCACCCGTACCGTTATAGTTACCGTCAATTTTGAAATACTCACTACTTGTGCCACCGGTCACACGCACATAGCCTCCTCCGCCATGTCCATCCGCTTCCAAAGAAATCAGGTTATTACCGTTTTCATCAAGGATGTCTAATTCGCCGCCCATAGATAAGTAATTACCCGCTGTGATAACGGGGTTGGCACTGCCATTCTGGTAAATGTGCAAGTCACCGTCCTGGGTAGGGCTACCTAATCCCAGATCGTTCATCACCGTAAGGTCGGAAGTAATTGTCCCGCCTTCCGCGCCATCGACAGTGGCGGTTCTGAACGCATAAGGCACGGTGATCAAACGTATGCGCGGAGTGAGTTCCGGGTCGAATCCCACCGTGATTCCCAGCCAGCATTCGTCATAGTCGAAGACATCTTCTGTCAAAGGTGAGCCGTTGGATCCGAGTTGAACTGAAAAGAACCCGTCTGTCGTAGTAGTTTTGTGTGACTCTGACCAAAGTTCTGTGCTGGTTTCGTTATAGATTTTGAAGGTGACATCATACTGATCGTCCGTCACCGGGTTGCCAGCATCATCAGATAGTCGCCCCTGGTAGTTCATCATTGTTGGTACGTCGGCCATGATTGTCGCGGCCAGGGCCAGCATTCCCAGAAGAGCTAGTGTCAATAGAATGTTAGTGTGTTTCATGGATTACCTCATCGCGTTTATGATAGTGTATTCTCTTGTTTTCGAAAGGGAATAGGTTTCTGTCGGTCTGGACGTCCGACAGTGTCACGGGGCGGACCTGTCTTCGAAATCTCTTTTTGGGGGAATGGCAAGTTTGAAGACAGACCTGCTCTACGGGGCTTGGAAATTCGGGGGACTCCTTGACCATAGTATCTCATCGTCTAAAACAGTCACCATATGTATGCGTTTGCGTTGAATTCCGGATCGAATCGGGTGTCAATTTAATATTGTACTGTATCAGAACGGCGTGCACAAACGTGTAATTATCTGTAGTATAAACGTTTATGGTTTTTAGTCAAGCCTTGATTAGGTGTCGAAGTGAAATTGTACACCCAATTGGGCAGTTGGTGTAAATGGGGAAGGCGCAATATGTTATAGGGTTCAGTGAGGTGCGACCATTACTTGTTTGTGGTTGGTTATGGCCAGATTGTGAGATCTCTGCGCAATTTGGTAAAGTCGAAGCGTGTATTGTCGATAGATTTAATGTTAAGGGGCTGGTTGGGGTATGGAAACCCCATGTCCGCCATGGGTATATGGGAGAGTGAAAAAACTTTCGCTTTTTTCACAAAAAGGCCTTGACTTATGGTCGGGTCGCATATATTCTGTCCGTCTGCCTGACAGGTGTGTAGTGCATCGGTTCGGTGGGTTTTTTTTCGATAGTTCTTTGACAACTAAATAGCCACGCTGAAGACAAGATGATGATCTTGTTTTCATGTCGCGGGTCCAAGGATCCATTATTGGATTCTTTGAGACTCTATTTTTAGTAAATCATGAGCAAATAAAGCGTACGTTCGCTTTTGTTAGTCATGAAGATTATTTTTCGTAATATTTTACGGAGAGTTTGATCCTGGCTCAGAACGAACGCTGGCGGCGTGCTTAATACATGCAAGTCGAACGAGAAACCCCGACTTCGGTTGGGGGAGTAAAGTGGCGAACGGGTGAGTAACACGTGGAAAATCTACCCTTGTGTCTGGGATAATCCTTCGAAAGGGGGTCTAATACCGGATAATATCCCGAAGTGGCATCACTTTGGGAGCAAAGGCGGGGTAACCTGCCGCATGGGGATGATTCCGCGCTCCATTAGCTTGTTGGTGAGGTAACGGCTCACCAAGGCTGCGATGGATAGCCGGCCTGAGAGGGTGATCGGCCACACTGGGACTGAGATACGGCCCAGACTCCTACGGGAGGCAGCAGTAGGGAATATTGCGCAATGGACGAAAGTCTGACGCAGCAACGCCGCGTGGGTGATGAAGCATCTTGGTGTGTAAAACCCTGTCAGTGGGGAAGAAACGTATGAGGAGTAACTGCCTTATACCTGACGGTACCCACAGAGGAAGTCCCGGCTAACTCCGTGCCAGCAGCCGCGGTAATACGGGGGGGACGAGCGTTGTTCGGATTTACTGGGCGTAAAGGGCGCGTAGGCGGACCTTCAAGTCGGGTGTGAAATCTGTTGGCTTAACTGACAGCCTGCATTCGATACTGTTGGCCTTGAGTACAGGAGAGGAGAGCGGAATTCCAGGTGTAGCGGTGAAATGCGTAGATATCTGGAAGAACACCGGTAGCGAAGGCGGCTCTCTGGACTGATACTGACGCTAAAGCGCGAAGGCTTGGGTAGCAAACAGGATTAGATACCCTGGTAGTCCAAGCGGTAAACGATGGGTACTAGGTGTCGGGGGTATCGACCCCTCCGGTGCCGGAGCTAACGCATTAAGTACCCCGCCTGGGGAGTACGGTCGCAAGATTGAAACTCAAAGGAATTGACGGGGGCCCGCACAAGCGGTGGAGTATGTGGTTTAATTCGAAGCAACGCGCAGAACCTTACCTGGGTTTGACATGCTTGGGATCGTCGGTGAAAGCCGGCTTCCCCTTCGGGGGCCCTTGCACAGGTGCTGCATGGCTGTCGTCAGCTCGTGCCGTGAGGTGTTGGGTTAAGTCCCGCAACGAGCGCAACCCCTGTTCATAGTTGCCATCAGGTAATGCTGGGAACTCTATGGAGACTGCCGGTGACAAGCCGGAGGAAGGTGGGGATGACGTCAAGTCCTCATGGCCCTTACACCCAGGGCTACACACGTACTACAATGGCCGGTACAGAAGGTTGCAATACCGCGAGGTGGAGCCAATCCCCAAAACCGGTCTCAGTTCAGATTGGAGTCTGCAACTCGACTCCATGAAGGCGGAATCGCTAGTAATCGCTGATCAGCAGGCAGCGGTGAATACGTTCCCGGGCCTTGTACACACCGCCCGTCAAGCCATGGAAGTTGGGAGCACCCGAAGTCGTTAGCCTAACCGCAAGGAGGGCGACGCCGAAGGTGATACTGATGACTAGGGCTAAGTCGTAACAAGGTAGCCGTAGCGGAAGCTGTGGCTGGATCACCTCCTTTCTAAGGAGTTAGGTGTGTCGTCCACTTCGGTGGACAACACTTAGGTCGAACGACATGAAATTATAAATCACACTTGATCTTCAGTGGGCTATTTGGAATAAATGTAGTCGCGTCGAGGCGACGCTAGTACCTTCGTGTGGGCCTATAGCTCAGTTGGTTAGAGCGCGCGCCTGATAAGCGCGAGGTCAATGGTTCAACTCCATTTAGGCCCACCATGAGTGGGTTGAAGGAACAACTAAGGACTTCCGCCGCAGGCCGCCCCGCTTAATGACCACGGGTCAGGACCGGCGGAGAGCGAAATGCCCGATACGAGATTTGATGCCAGTGATTACTGGAAAGACCGACTCGAACAACGATTTGATCTGACCGGTGTAGGTTTCAAAAGACGCAGTGCAGATTTTAACCGCTGGGTCTATCGGATCAGGACAGAAACTCTCGACCAGCTCTTTGAGCAAAACGAGTGGCCTTACGAAGGCAAAGCGATACTGGATGTTGGTTGCGGAACCGGATATTTTATCGACCATTGGTCGAGGCGTCACGCTGAACATGTTTTTGGCCTTGACGTTACCGAAGTCAGCGTAGAACGCTTGACGAGCCGGTTTCCAAATGCTGAATTTGTATGCGCTGACATTACAGCGCCCGACTTGAAGTTAGTAAGAACGTTTGATTACATAAGTATTTTTGACGTTCTGTATCATGTAGTTGATGACAGGAGATTTGAGCAGGCAGTAGAGAACCTTTCGCGGCTGTGTCGCCCGAACAGCAAGGTGATAATCACCGATATGTTTGGAGAACGCACGGTCGAGGTTGTAAAGCACGTTCGTAACAGATCATTAGATCGTTACACTGAGATATTCTCGAAGAATGGTTTTCGACTGCTTCATATAAAACCGCTGTTTTTCACTCTGATGCCGCCCACCAGGTTGGTATCGAAGCTGGCCTACTGGACTGGAGTTCTGGGCTGGGAAGCTCTGACATTATTGGCCCGATGGAATTGGCCAGGTCAGATGATAGGCAGTGTGTTATACAAAGTCGATTCGACTCTGCGGCGACGGTTCGATCGGGGACCCTCGCATCATATAGCGGTGTTCGAATACGTTGGAACCGAACAGGCCTGTAAATAGTTATAAGGCTAACGCGAGTCGGCGCTTGAACTGGGGATGTAGCTCAGTTGGGAGAGCGGTGGCTTTGCAAGCCACAGGTCACCGGTTCGATCCCGGTCATCTCCACTTAGGATATTAAAACCCTTGTGGTTTTGAATATACGTTGCTTCGGCAATGATGTTCTTTGACAACTTCATAGTATTTTGGGTAAATGTAACGTAATTGGTATCTTCCAATAGGTTGCGAAGTGTTCCTTAATGGAATGCTCTCAGATTTATTTTTCGGTTAAACTACTAAGAGCACACGGCGGATGCCTTGGCACTGGTAGGCTATGAAGGACGTGGTAAGCTGCGATAAGCCTCGTTTTGTTGCAAACAAACTTAGACGGGGATTTCCGAATGGGGCAACCCGGTTCGTCGTAAGGCGGATCATCGTGCACTGAATACATAGGTGTACGAAGCGAACGCGGAGAACTGAAACATCTAAGTATCCGTAGGAATAGAAAACAATTGTGATTCCCCTAGTAGCGGCGAGCGAACGGGGAATAGCCTAAACCGAATTGCACGTTAAAGCCTGACAGCGTTGTGCTTTCGGTGTCGTGGGAGTCGACTGGTCTGATGTCAGACGGGCCAAGGAGTTAGAAACCATATGTATAGACTAAGGCTCTGGAAAGAGTCGCCATAGAGGGTGACAGCCCCGTAGTTGAAATGCATGTGGCTCCTGTCGGATTTCCCAAGTAGGGCGGGACACGAGAAATCCTGCTTGAATCTGCCTGGACCATCAGGTAAGGCTAAATACTCACCAGTGACCGATAGTGAACTAGTACCGTGAGGGAAAGGTGAAAAGTACCCCTGGCGGGGTGTGAAATAGTACCTGAAACCGTGTGCTTACAAGCGGTCGGAGGAAAGGAAATATCTTCGGATATTCTGGACTGACGGCGTGCCTATTGAATAATGATCCGGCGACTTACTTCTCTGTCGCAAGGTTAAGCGAAATACTCGCGTAGCCGTAGCGAAAGCGAGTCTTAATAGGGCGATTTAGTGGCAGGGAGTAGACCCGAAACCAGGTGATCTATGCATGGCCAGGATGAAAGTTCGGTAAAACGGACCGGAGGTCCGAACGCACCAATGTTGAAAAATTGGGCGATGAGCTGTGCATAGGGGTGAAAGGCCAATCAAACCTGGAAATAGCTGGTTCTCCCCGAAATAGCTTTAGGGCTAGCCTCGGACTAAGTCTTACGGAGGTAGAGCACTGGATGGGCTAGGGGCCCCACAAAGGCTACCAACCCCAACCAAACTCCGAATGCCGTAAGATGTTCTCCGGGAGTCAGGCAGTGTGGGATAAGCTTCATTGCCGAGAGGGAAACAACCCAGACCAGCAGCTAAGGTCCCCAAGTCATGCTAAGTGGTAAAGGAAGTGGAATTACTTAAACAGCTAGGATGTTGGCTTAGAAGCAGCCATCATTTAAAGAGTTCGTAACAGATCACTAGTCTAGTGATTCCGCGCCGATAATTCATGGGACTATGCATGGCACCGAAGCTCTGGATTTGTACCTTGTGTACAAGTGGTAGGGGAGCATTGTCTGCCGGCTGAAGGTGGTTCGTAAGGACTGCTGGACAGCAGACAAGAGATTATGTCGGAACGAGTAGCGATAAAGCAGGCTTAGAAACCTGCTCACCGAAAGCCTAAGGTTTCCTGGGGAAGGTTAAACCTCCCAGGGTTAGTCGGACCCTAAGCCGAGGTCGAAAGGCGTAGGCGATGGAAAACAGGTTAAAATTCCTGTACCTATAGTGTTGTGTTTGACCTATGGGGTGACGCAGAAGTGAAGATCAGACGGGTGATGGTTGTCCCGTTCGAAGGCTGTAGACGGGATTCGCAGGTAAATCCACGAATCTAACGTTGAGAGTCGTAAGGTAAGGTCGTTGAGACCGAAGTGATCGTAATCATGCTGCCAAGAAAAACCTCTATGGAAATTACACTGTAGTCCGTACCGCAATCCGCCACAGGTAGGCGAGGAGAGTATCCTAAGGTGCTCGAGTGAACTCATGCTAAGGAACTCGGCAAATTGACTCCGTAACTTCGGGAGAAGGAGTGCCGGTAGTAGGTGATATACCTGCGTATTTAGCTGAATCCGGCCGCAGTGAAAAGGTCGCGCTGACTGTTTACTAAAAACATATGTCTCTGCTAAGTCTAAAAAGACGACGTATAGGGACTGATACCTGCCCGGTGCTGGAAGGTTAAAAGGAGAGGTTAGTTCCTTCGGGAGCGAAGCTTTGAATTGAAGCCCCAGTAAACGGCGGCCGTAACTATAACGGTCCTAAGGTAGCGAAATTCC
>JAGGTI010000011.1 GCA_021163775.1 Candidatus Zixiibacteriota bacterium | reverse complement strand
AGGTTTCCGTTTTTCATTGAACGCATTACGGCCTTCCTGGCCTTCTTCGCTCATATAGAACAGCATGGTGGTGTTACCAGCTAACTCCTGTAGTCCGGCCTGTCCGTCACAGTCGGCGTTGAGCGCCGCCTTGAGACAGCGAATGGCCATTGGCGAGTTGGCCAGGATTTCACGACACCACTTGATCGTCTCATCTTCCAGCCTGTCCAGCGGTACGACTGTGTTGACCAACCCCATGTCGAGCGCCTGTTGGGCATCGTACTGGCGGCAGAGGAACCATATCTCTCTCGCTTTTTTCTGTCCGACAATCCGAGCCATGTAACTGGCACCATAACCGCCATCGAAGGAACCGACTTTCGGGCCGGTCTGGCCAAAAATGGCGTTGTCGGCCGCGATAGTCAGGTCGCACATCAGGTGTAGCACATGGCCGCCGCCGATAGCGTATCCTGCCACCATAGCGACAATCGGTTTGGGGCAGGTGCGCATCTGGCGCTGGAAATCCAGTACATTCAGATGGTTGGTGCCTTTGCCATCAGAATAACCGGTATCGCTGCGGATTCTCTGGTCGCCGCCGGAACAGAACGCTTTGTTGCCTTCGCCAGTGAGAATGATCACTCCAATTTCCTGATCCATACGAGCGTCATGAAGCGCCTGTGACATCTCGAAAACAGTCTGGGGGCGGAAAGCGTTGCGCACCTCGGGACGATTGATTGTGATACGGGCTATCCCCTCTAACTTGTTATACTTGATATCTTCGTAACTACCAGTAGCTACCCATTTGTATTCTGACATTGTGGCCTCATTTCTGCCCGATCAGGAATGACCTGACCAGTCGGCAAAATTCTTCCGGGCGTTCCCAGTGCGTGTTGTGCCCGGTCTCTAAGATTATAGTGCTTTGACCGGCCGAACACAAGTTTGCCATACTCTCGGCCTGGTGGCAGTATTTGTTGTCATTGGCTCCCGCGATGAACATAACAGGGAGGTGCATATCGTCCAATTTATCCCAAAGCGATGGTTGAACCGATGTTCCCATCTGTTCCAGTGAGAGCGCCAGTGCCTCGGGATCATGCGCACTTCGGCGATCCAGCATCAACGCAAACCTGGGGTCTGATTTCTTCATAGATTGAAACAGAGGTTGATCGTACCATTCACGGAGGAATTGATCTAATGGTCTATTGCGGAGTTGTTCTATCAACTGATGTTCGAGTTCTCGGCGGGCGGTGCGCTCGTATTCACTCCTAAGACCGGGTGAGGCCGATTCGATAACGGCTCGGTTGAATCTCTGGGGATAATGCGTCAACAGGTACAGCCCCAACCGACCGCCCATCGAATAAGCTACAAGATGAGTTTGTTCAATCTGTAAATAATCGAGCAGGTCAATCACCAGTTTGGCACAACCCGGCATTGTGTACTGTTCTTCTCCGAGTTTATCCGCTCGCATCCGGTGGCCGGGAAGGTCAACAGTGAGATGTGTGAAAGTGCTACCCAAGCCATCGGTAATTTCCCGCCAGTCATCCAGACATCCGAGAAAGCCGTGTAGATACAAAACAGATTCTGTGTTGGGGGTGTATGTTAGATTATGATTGAGACGAGAGATATTTGGCATGGTTCAGAGTTTATCGATAGTGGCGCGCACCGTATTGATAATTGTCTGGCGATGTTCGCGAGAACGGTTTGGATCAACAATAGCTTCAATTATGATCGGTCTTTCAGCTGTTTGAGCTTTGGTGTAAACCGACTGGAACTGATCGCTCGTCGTGACCTGCCTATAGTCAATACCGAATGCTTCGGCGATTTTCTCAAAGGTCAAATCATGCGGTGCAACGAAATACGGTTCGATGATTTTATTGTGTTCGGCTATCGGCAACTGTTCGAATATCCGGCCGCCGTTGTTGTTGATGACTACGATCACAAGCGACGCCGGAAGTTCGGTAATCAACGGGAGCGAACTGAGATCGTGCAGGAAGGCTAAGTCACCAATAAGCAGAGTTGTCAGTTGACCAAGACCGATAGCGTAGCCGGCGGCCGACGCGAGCGTGCCATCAATTCCACTTACGCCACGATTTGAACCGACCGGGACAATCCCTGAAATGTGGGCGGCGAACATGTCGAGATCGCGTATAGGCATACTGCTGGCGGCGAACAGCGCAGTCGCCGCACTCTGGGCCTGGCTGATCATTCGGGCGATGACCGGTTCGGTGAAAGCGTCCGAGTTGTCTATTGTATCGTCCAGAATTGTATTGATTTTTTTCGTGCCAGCCAGCCAGTCATCGGTTTGTGCCATACCGGTTGATGCTTTGATTTTCAGAGCCAGTTCGTGGCAGAATGAAGCGTTGTCATAACTGTGCGTCCGGGTGACAACGTGCGCGGGATCAAACAGTTTCGAGTCGGTGCTGTTGTGAATGTAGTTGGCGGGTTTTGATCGTCCCAGGAAATCGAGCAGGTGTTTTGATACGAACTGTCCGCCAATATGTAGCACGGTATCGACCGGGTGGGTGTCACAAAACTTCTCAGACGCTAATGGCAGGTCGTGATGATGCGCCAGATACTGGCTATTGTACAAACTCAATCCGGAGGTGATATCTGTGACTGTCGGCCAGCCGAGAGTCTGTGAAAGGTTGAGTGCTTCCTGTCTGTCGCTGTCATTCTCTAAACGACCGATCATCAACAGTCCTGATTTGGTTTTTCCAACGATTCCAGCCAATTCGCGGGCGACCTCGCCCGGCATAGTGCGGTCGATTGCTGTGGACCTGTTCAACGGTTGTTCGCTCTCCGCCCAGTCGGATAGCGACGGATGTACCAGCAAGCTGACCATGTCAAGTGGTTTGGTCTCGGATGGCTCTGGTACAAGCGGCTTGCGGTAGGGGCAATTAATATGCACCGGCCCCGGTTTCGCGGTACCGTGACAACAGGCATTAAGAGCCTTGTCTACGGCAGTTACGACCGAAGCAAGATCATCAATATCGTCAGGGCAACCGGGATCGACAAACGCTCGCACATAGTCACCGAAAAGTCGTGTTTGATTAATTGTCTGATTAGCGCCGCAGTCCTGTAGTTCGGGGGGGCGGTCAGCAGTGATGACTACCAACGGAAGGTGATCGAGCGACGCTTCAACCACGGCCGGAAACAAGTTGGCGGCGGCGGTTCCCGAAGTTGTGATCACGACTGTTGGTTGTCCGGTGGCACGAGTGTAGCCGAGAGCATGATACGCGGCGCCCCGTTCGTCGTGATGGACCACCTGAGCAACCCGCGTCTCTTGCGCCAGGGCGACTGCGAGCGGGGTCGAACGCGAACCGGGACAGATACAGAAATAATTTACGCCATAGCGATGGAGTTCTTCGATTATTAATTGCGCCGCCTGGAGATTGGCCTGGTCCGTATTCACGATTGCGGTCCGTTCGTTAGTGACAAAAACTGACCGATCTTGGCTTCGATCTCGTCCCATTCCGTTTCGGGTTGTGAGTCGCGCACGATACCGGCGCCGGAGAAAAGGTCGAGCCGGGTGTCGGAGAGAAGGGCGGATCTGATTGCGACTGCGAACTCGGCCGAGTCGGCACCGATCCAACCGACTTGTCCGGCATACCAACCGCGGTCAAACGGTTCGAATTGGTGCAGGAGAGCCGGGGCAGTTTCGACCGGGTAACCGCCAACAGCGGCGCTTGGATGTAGTGCGGAAATGATCTGGAACTCGTTAATGGTGGGTTTCAAGTGACCGGTGAAACGGGTTTGAAGGTGTTGTATTCGAGCCAGCTTGAACAGCAGGGGGCCATCAAATGTGGTGTGTCGGTCACAGATACGACCAAGTCCAGCTTCAATTCCGGTGACCACCAGTCGGTGTTCCCAGAGTTCTTTTTCTGATGTGGTTAGTTCGTTGGATAATTCGCGGTCGGTTTGGGTATCATTGCCGCGTCGGCGAGTGCCTGCCATAGCTTCGGTGAAAATTTGATTGGCCTCGCGGCGGAATAAACGCTCTGGAGTGGCACCGACAAACGAAGTTTGGGGACCGGGATGCACCCCGAACAGGAAACAGTTCTCACTCTGCTTACGGAGACGCTCCAGCAGTGCCCACGGCCGCAAGCCGCTGGCAAATTGCATCGATGCTCGTCGCGCTAAGACTAGTTTTTGGCTGTCGCCGGTGTCAAACGACGCTATCGCCTGCTTAACATTGTCGATCCAGCGGTCACGGTTCGGGAAGTCCTCGCGTTTTGTTGGTTTTATTGGGTCGGTAGTCGGGCTGTCAAAATCTGATACGAGGATGCGGGTGGCGGCGATGATACCGGATAGACCTTTATCGGTCTGTTCGTCCTCAAACAGGTTGCAGGCGAGGTAGCCACGACCGTTGTCTATTACTAATTCAAACCGATGCAGAACTAATCGACAGGAGCCGAATGAGTTCCAGCGTGAGTCACGTTTGTCGGCGATCAATGATGGATCAAACCGTAATCCACCGTAGTAACGAACAGCGGGGCTGGTGCCCGAAAGGTTACCGGCAATGTGCGTCTGGACGTGGTCAAAATCGGGGGCGTCGTTGATCGCGATAATATCGATCACGCCGAGTCCAGCCATCTCAAACGTGGCGTCTCGGCTTCGCCAGTAGGTTTTGTAACCGTCGGGCTGGGCGTTGAGCCAGGCGAGCGGGTCAATTAGATCAATTTTGATTTCGATCCTGCGTACCCGGCTGGTGGTCGCATCACGCTCATTGCTCAGATTGTGCAGGCGTTCGACCAGTTGCTCAATAGCATGGCTGAGTGACTGTTGATTTGTGCTGGTTGTCATTTTTTGTCACCTTGGTAAATTGACGCAATCCCGGTCGAAAGGGTTGTTTGCGAGACGGCTTTGAATCCAGCGTTAGTCATCAGAGCGCAGAACGCCGATCCGTGGGGAAAGGTTTCTATTGTTTCGTTGAGATACCGGTAGGCGGCGTTGTCGCCTGAGATTAGCGCACCTAATTTTGGCAGGAGATGTCTCAGGTAGAACAGGTAACCGTTTCTAAGCAGTTCGTTGGCGGGGAGCGAGAATTCGAGGATTAGTGCCCGGCCACCCGGTTTGAGAACACGGTACATCTCGCACAGAGTCTGGTTGACATCAGTCATGTTGCGGATCCCAAACGAGATTGTCACGGTATCGTAGAGATCATTGCCAAACGGTATTTTCCCCGCATCGCCGGTTTGTAGCGAGAGACTACTGTTGAGCTTGAGTCGACTGATTTTTTTGCGGCCAACGTCGAGCATCTTTTCGGCCAGATCGATCCCGATACCTTGGCCGACTCGTCCGGTCTCGTGCAGGGTGATTAGTTGATCGCCGGTGCCACAGGCCAAATCAAGGACACTGAGATTATCACCATCGGGCAACAACTGAGCGACTCGTTGCCGCCAGTGTTTGTCGATGTTAGCCGATAGCAGATGGTTGAGCAGGTCGTAGCGGCTGGCAATTCGGTCGAACATTTTATGGACATCGTGCCGCGAAGGGGCAGTTGGAGGCTGTGGGTTGCCAGGGGTTCCACCGGCTGAGTCGTGGTTCGTCATCTTGAGGTTGATACTTTCCGCTTTGTCCATCGTTTCCGGTCGTTCGTTAATTGCTCGGGCGGAAATATACGGTCAGATGGTTGGGGATACAAGTCGTAGGTCAGGTTGCTTGCAACCTGACAGAGCGTTCCAGTGGGCGGCAAACGCCCTCGCCTTCCCCAGAGCCTCGTGGCGCACGAGGGCGTTTGCCGCCCACGAAATTACTCATTCACGGGGACACCTGACGTTTGCCACCCACGGAGTACAAGGTCGAAACCAGCCCGCTTCGGGCGGTTTCGACAACAACCTTGCTGTTTAGAATCACCCCCAAACAAGTTTGAGGGTGCCACCCGTCGAGATGTTGTGTACTATGTTCAATGATATTCATGCTTGGGCCATAGAGCATTACAGAGCTTTGAAGAACTTCAAAGCGAAGTCGATGCTTTCAACCTAAGAACTTATATGTCTTCTACGCGTATGCGATTTTTGTTGATTGAACGATGCCTGTTCTTTATGCTGTTATCTAGTAGTATTGCTATCGGAGGTTAAAACATGAAGCTACTTATCACCGGAGGAGCAGGTTTTCTCGGTTATCACATTGCGAATATCATACACAGGAAGGGACACCAAGTTGAACTTCTTGATGTAGCGGATTACCCAGAAACAGACTATCCTCAGGAAGTCGTAAAACACCGTTGCGACATTCGAAACAGAGATACCTTGGAAAAACTTATCAGGGAAAACAACTACAATGCAGTGGTGCACTGCGCAGCCGCACTCCCGTTATGGAAGAAGAAAGATATTGTTGATACTAATGTAGATGGAACACGCAACGTCATCGAATTCTCCATGAAACACGGGGTAGAACGAGTGGTCTACATTTCCAGCACGGCTGTCTATGGCGTGCCGAAAAAACACCCGGTTTATGAACACGACCCCATGATAGGCGTCGGGACCTACGGTGAAAGCAAGATCAAAGCGGAAGAAATCTGTAACCAGTTTAGAGAAAAAGGGTACTTCGTACCTATTGTCCGGCCGAAGACGTTCATTGGAACAGGCCGGCTCGGCGTCTTTCAGATTCTGTATGATTGGGTCGAGAGTGGGAAACGCATACCGGTTATCGGCAACGGTAAGAACCATTACCAACTTTTGGAAGTAGATGATCTCGTTGATGCAATATACCTCTGTCTGATTGCGCCCCGTGAAAAGGCCAATGATACTTTCAATGTTGGTGCAACGGATTTTGATAGCGTGGAAAAGGATGTCAACGCACTGTGCAAGCACGCAGGCACCAGCGCCCGGGTTGTGAGAACACCGGCAACCGCCATCAAAGCCGCTCTCATCTTCTTCGAGTTCATTGGACTGTCCCCACTCTACAAGTGGATATACAGTACCGCTGACAAGGATTCATACGTGTCAGTTGAAAAAATAGAAAAGGAACTTGGGTGGAAGCCAAAGATATCTAACGCTCAGGCACTCATCAAGAGTTACGACTGGTATCTTGAGAACGAGGACCAGGTGAACAGCGCGGGAGCAGGTGTAACCCACCGCGTGGCGTGGAAACAGGGGATTCTCTCGCTGTTTAAGAGAATAATGTAGGAAGCAGGGCAATGATCATCGTTACTGGAGGAGCAGGGTTCATCGGGAGCGCTATTGTGTGGGCGCTTAACGTGAGAGGCAGAACCGATATTCTCGTTGTAGATGAACTCGAGAACTCAGAGAAATGGAAGAATCTGGCGGGTTTATCCTTTGCGGACTACTTGGGGAAAGGTGATTTTTTGGGCGCCGTGCTTGCCGGAAAGTTTAGGAAAGGAACAGAGGCAATCTTCCACATGGGTGCCTGCTCAAGCACAACCGAAACTAACGCTTCGTTTCTTGTCAAAAACAACTTTGAATACACAAAACATCTCGCTGAATTTGCAGTTAAGGAGGGCATACGTTTCATTTACGCTTCCAGCGCGGGCACCTATGGTGACGGCTCAAAGGGATACAGCGATGAAGTGAAAGACGTGTCGGCCTTCGTGCCGCTTAACATGTATTCCATGAGCAAGTGGATGTTTGACGTTTGGGCTCAAAGGAACAAATTGTTCAACAAGATCGCAGGCCTGAAATACTTCAATGTTTTTGGTCCGAATGAGTACCACAAGGGAGACATGCGTAGTCTTGTCTGCAAGGGATATGAGGAGATAAATGAAACCGGCATACTGCGCTTATTCAAATCATATCGCAGGGAATACGCTGACGGTGAACAGGTTCGCGACTTCATCTACATCAAGGATGCAGTTAAGATGACTCTCTTTTTCTTCGATAATCAAGAGCTATGCGGTGTTTTCAACGTAGGATCCGGCACGGCAAGTTCGTGGAATACACTCGGAACAGCCATCTTTGACGCAATGGGATTGAAAGAAAACATAGAGTACGTGGAAATGCCGAATGTGCTTCGCAAGAAGTACCAGTATCACACTAGAGCGGAAATGGGCAAATTCCACCAGGCAGGTTATGAGAACCTGGTCACTCCCCTTTCAGACGCAGTACGCGATTATGTGCAGAACTACCTCCAGCAGGGCCTGTATCTGCAGACATTTGATCTTGAGGGCTGATAAGCTACCCACCTAGCCCGAAGATTTCATGAATGTTCTTGAAATGTTGTCAGTTATTTGTGCGAAAAGCCGGGTGGCCCAAGTGTTGGGTGTTTTTTCTGGCGCCCCATCCGCTTGCGGTGGGGAAAGATGAAGTCATGAACATGTTCAAAGATACCGTATCCCATCTGGAATTCCAAGTTTATCTGAGTATCTAATCCCGGGGAAAGCTCCAAGGCACCAGAAATTCTATCTATCACCCCGGGACACCCGTCATGTGAATCGGGTATCTCGCACAAATTGCGTGGTGTCGGGTGACCCTGTCCGACACCTCATCATAAGCTCTTGTAGGTCAAAACCCCTTGTAGTTTTGACATCTCCCGATGTCAGGTTGCGAGCAACCTGACCTACGAATCTTGTAAAGTGTCCGGCAGATGTCCACATCTGCTGGGCCGGGTGGGTCACCCGACGGAGGGGCAGATGAGGGCGTCTGCCGCCCACAATGCAAGGGGTTTTGACCTACGAGAAGTGTACAGCCTTACCCCGTCTAATGCAGGTGGACAAAATTGCCGATATAGACAAGACGGAATTCTATGACCAATTACGAAGATAAAAAGAGCCGCCAGTTTGAGGATATTCAAATGATCCTTAGAGACCTGTTGAAGGTCTTCAAGGTCGTTGCACTTTATCCCGAAGGCAACCCCCTTCCGGAATCGCTACGCCGGACTTTTTCCGAGCGGCTGGTTGATTTGGTGGCCGATTATGGCGAACTCGATTTTGGCATCAACCAGGACAAAATCCTCTACCAATCTGAAGTTGCTTTCACCGATCATTCCCGCGAGGAAGCGTTAGCCGGGTTGTTTTTTGAGACCGGTATTATACGGATCACGTTTAAGCAAGGCATTGATGTAGAAGAAGTTTACCGTCTGCTTGATGCAGTTAAAATGTATCAGAACAGTGACCACCAGACCGCCGATCTGGCCGCTAATCTCTGGGAGGCCGAACTTAAGTATTTTAAGTTTGAAACGGTGGAAGATATAGCTCTCCGCCAATACGATGGCGACGCACTAATACAGGTTCTTGAGCAGGCTGAAAACGGCAACTACCAACAAATTGCCTGCGAAGAAGCGGCCAACTATCAGGATATCTTTACCGAAGCTGGTTCGACTGACCCACTGGCATCGGACAGCGGTGGATTTGAAAATAGTTTTCTTGCCGATACCGACCAGGGCATTGATGTTAGTCAGGCTAAAGCCGGTTCGATTCTGTCAACCGGTGACGCCGATGTCGATGCTGGCCTGCAGATTTCTGAAGCGGTTGAGGCGATGGGGTTGGGTGACCTCACGGGGGATGAACCATCAGAATCGCCCACACCACCTGTGCTACCCGACACCAAATTGATTCTCAATGATGAATTGAAGCTGTCGGAAGAAGAACAGGAACAGGTTGACAGGTTAGTTCGGCGCGATGCTGAGTTTATTGAGTACGAATCGCTTTGCGAACTTATGAAGGAGATCCTTCACCAGGAAGCTGAAATGACTGATTTCTATGAGTCGGTCACGATTGGTGAACGGGTTCTGGTTGAATTCATCAAGCAGGGTAAATTGACTTACGCCGCCGAATTGCTTCGCTACTTTGTTAAGCTCGAAGAACAACTGCGTTCAGATCGTCCCCTCTGGGCCGAACGACTCAAGGATGCTCGTGTGATGGCAGGAAGTCGCGAACGTTTGGCTATCCTGTGCGAAGCTCTCAATGATAATGGTGAGATTGGCAGTCTTGAACTGCGTGGCTACCTGGATAATTTCGATTGGGAATCGTTGATGGGCATCACCGATATGCTGGGTGAGTTGAAAATCAGACTTCACCGCGACACAGTCACCGATTACCTCACCTTGCGCGGTAAGGATCGGATTCAGATTGTGGCTCGTGGTATAACCGACAAACGGCCTGCAGTTGTAGCGGCGTCGGCAACGATTTTGGCACGAATCGGGACGGAACAGGCACTACAATATCTCGCTAAGGGTATTGATCATCCCGAGTCAGAGGTCCGACGCACAATGGTTTCGGCATTGGCCGATTGCCCCAACGATGACAGTCTGCCGCTTCTCAGACG